>JARFQX010000220.1 GCA_029287555.1 Rubripirellula sp.
CACCCGCCGCTCCACCCACCCCCATCGAGCCCCCCCGCCTCCATACGTCCCAAACAACACCACACACCCCCTCTAGACATGCCTTGAGCTATAAAGCCACGAATTCACACCAATGCACACGAAGATCATGCAAGCCGCTTCGTGTGGATCCGTGTTCATTCGTGGCAAACGAGATCACTCATCACGACTCGTCTGGCCATGAGTGAGTAAGCCACGAATCCACACCAATGCACACGAAGATCATGCAAGCCACTTCGTGAAGACCCGTGTTCATTCGTGGCAACCAACGTTACTCGCGTCCGTGTCTCTCGCGACTAGAATGGAAATCGATCATCAAGCACGGCGTGATCGAGCTCGACTAGAAAATCGGCCAGCCGTTGGACGATGACGTTCATCACCTGCCGTCCTTTATCAGCCGTTGCCGCGTGCGGATTGCCCGAACCTGTTTCGGTTGTCAGCAGGTCCCAGCGTCTTGTGATCTGGACCCAACCCCGATTCACCGCTTCAAAACGAGTCGGTCTTGTTTCGCCGGCATCGGCTCGTAGAGTTCCGTCCGGATGGGTACCGACCAGGTAGGGAAAGTATGCCAGGGCAATCGAGGTTTCCATCTCGCCGGCGTGGTCCTCGGGTTGCTCAAAGATGCTGGAATAAACGTCGGTCACCATGCGAAACCAATCGCAAAGAAACAATTGAATGTCATCACCGGCGAGCGTGCGCACCAATGGTTTGAAATCATTGCCGCCGTGACTGTTGAGCAAGAGGATCTTTTCGATCCCGGAATTTCTGAGCGACCCGACAATGTCGATCAGGAACAGATCGAGCGTTCTTGGATTGACGTTGATGGCAAGCGGCAATCGCCGCATGTTCGTCTGCACGCCATAGGGAATCGTCGGCAGCAAGACGACCTTGGCGCCACGACGATACGCATCCTCACATACCTTGTCGCCGATGATGCTCGCCTCCAAAGCATCCGTACCGTACGGCAGGTGCAGGTTGTGTGGCTCGGTCGCGCCGAGCGGAATGACCGCTACTTGCAGATTACGCTGGCGAACTTCTTCGTAACTCAGTTCATCCAAACGCCAGGGCCGTCGGTCGATCGTGGGTTGGTTCGTTTCCGACACCGCTCGGTTCCTTGTTCAACCGCCAACTTCGAGACGTGTTCCCGATCCCTCTAGATCAACGCAAACGATCAAATCGGTTCCCTCGGCGACCCACGTCCCCGCGTCCAATGCCGCGGGCGAAGCGACTTCGCGGAGCGGCTTGGCCGCCTGCGGCCCCGATTCCAACGGTCGAACTCGAACCGGGCCCGCCGCCCCGGGAATTCGGATCGTGAACAGCGGCGTGATAACGGGCGTCCGCATCACGATCGAGTTCCCTTCACGCTCCATCTCGACCACCTTCTTGGCAGCCCAGTAACGTCCGATCTCGCTGAGCTTCATCCAGAGAGTCTGGTCGCCAAATCGATCCGCCAAGGACAGAACGATGCGTTGGAACGCACGGAAACCATCCTTGCTGCCGTTGCTGTAGATGCCGGGCCAGTGACAGAGCATCACGGCCGGTTGCCGACGCTCGATCAACTCAACCATCCGGCCCGAGGAGGCATCGGCATTGGCATATCGATCGGGCTGGGAAGGCGAATCGCCCTGCCAACCGCCAAACCAATCGCCGGTGCCCGCGGGAACATTGACGGTCATCCGTACATCGTCCGTTCCGATCCCGCGCAAGTTCTCGACCAACGGTTCGGTGCTCTGATCGCCACGGCGAACGTATTTGAAGTAGTGGGGAAGGTCGGCCTGAAACACATCTCTGACGGCCTGGTCCACCGCCATCGGCAACTCACTCTTAACCAGATTCCCAAAACCACCGGGTGTCGTGATGCCCTCGCAAGGCAGTTCGCAGCGTTTCAGGATGCGAAGCGCGTAAGCGAGATACGACGCCAACTCATCCACGCTCTTCTTCTCCTGAGGGTAGGAGTTCTCCATCGTCCCGGCGTTGATTGCTGCTAAGGGGCGCCCCGTCTTCAAGTCAATCACTCGCGTGTGCGTAATCATCTCGGGGTGAATGTCCCAATTCGGGACCATCAACTCTCGCACTAGCTTCAAACTTGCCTGCAACTCGCGCCGCGACCAACCGGGAATCTCCAGGTCAAGCCAACCCACGCAGGCCGGGTAGGGCACAATGCTGTACTTGCCGCGCACACCATGCTCGGCACACCACTGGCCAAACTCGCGCACGAAGGCGTCCGGAATCTCTCGCGGCCACGTGCGCCACGGTTTCTGATACTCTTCGCGCTTGGGCCATGCCTCGGCGAATTGGGGCGTGCAAAAGTGTCCCATGTTGACCAGGCAGGTCGAGTCGTCGATCACAAAGGAGAGTGGCACCCGATTCCTGGGCAACAGGACTTCGGGGGCGCCCGCGGATCGGCTTTTCGCATTGGCATCTTGTGCCAACAGCACCTCGGTGGCGCTCGTGCCCGCAATTCCCCAAGCGGCGGTTTGCGCGAGTGTCGAACGTACGAACGCCCGACGGTCAATCTCGAGACGAGCTGGCCGATGGTTGTCGACCATGTCGTGACGTATCGGGCTTGGAGTCGGGCGTTGGCGGTTTGTCATCAATCAACATCCGAACAGGTGGCGAATCGAGATCATCAAATTGGCCCCCGCGGATGCAACGCACGCAAGCCCACAGAGCGGTCGCACCCATCGCAATGGCTATCGGAAGTGCAATGTATAGAACGCTCATCTTCAGACGGTTGGCTTGCGAGTCGGGGCGAGGGTCAATCCCAATACCGTTAGGCTGCTCGCTGGCATCAATGCCGCTGCGATCAAGGGTGTGATCGAACCGGCCATCGCCAGAGCGACGGCAACTACGTTATACCCGATTGAAATCGCGAAATTGCGGCGGATCGTTCGACGCGTCTGATTGCTACCCTCGATCAGGTCCACGACGCCTCGGAGCCGACCATGACCAATCACCACCGGTGCCGCCGCCAAGCTAGCCCTGGCTCCGCCTCGCACCGCCACCCCGACGTCAGCGGCCGCCAACGCCGCCGCATCATTCACGCCATCGCCTACCATCACGACCGGTCCATTCGACGCCGCCGACCGGACGGCATCGAGTTTGTCCGCCGGCAACAAGCCACCGTGAGCATCGTTCAATTCGACTCCGAGCAAGGCGGCGACCCGGTTGACCGACGAGGGATGATCGCCCGAAAGAATCGCGACCCGCCAACCGTCCTTGCGCAATGAGTCAACCACCGATCGGGCATCATCTCGAAGCGGATCCTGCACCCCCAACACCGCACAGCAATCGCCGTCACGGAGGACGACCACGGGACTCGATCCGGCGTCGATCACCGACTGCAAGGCTCTTGCGAGTTCTTGATCGATCGCCCCTTTGCCTTCCTCGAACAATCGCGGACTGCCGATCGTGTAACACCGGCCATCGACGAGTCCTCGGACACCTCTTCCCAAATCCTGCTCGACTTCTACCTCGACGTTGCGCTGGTCGAGCGGACCGCCTCGGTGAGCAACGATGGCTCGGGCGATGGGATGATGAATGTTCGCTTCAATGAGCGCCACGTCGTCAAGCACTTGTTCACTTCCGAACCAATGTGAAACTCGCATGCGTCCCTTGGTAAGAGTTCCGGTCTTATCGAAGAAGACCGTGCCAGGGCTCGACAAACGCTCCAGACAGTCACCCGACCGAACGAGCACTTCATCCTTGGCGAGCCGACCGATTCCCACCGCGATAGCCAACGGCGTCGCTAACGCGAGCGCGCAAGGGCAGGCGACAATCAGTAACGCGACAACATGGTTGACCGCTTGGGAGGAATCGAGGCGCCACCAAATGATGGCAGTGATGACTGCCAGTGCAAGAACCACAACCACGAACCAGGCACCGATGCGATTGGCAAGCTGGACAATGGGCGTGCGGGTCTCGGAAGCCTCAGTGACGGACCGTTGAATCTCCGCCAACTTGGTATCGGCGCCCACCGCCGTGACGCGTACGAACAGATCGGATTGAACGTTGTCGGTTCCCGCCTCAACCGCGACCCCCTCGGCGACGGGCACCGGCGAACTTTCACCAGTCAGAAGCGACCGATCCACCGTCGATTGACCTTCGACCACGATGCCGTCGACCGGAACGCTCTCGTTGGGCCCAACCACAATCGTTTCTCCGACCAACAGGTCATCCACGGGGACGCGAGTCCGTTCGCCGGACGGTTCCACCCTCGTCGCGATCGAGGGTGAAATACGAATCAACTCCGACACCGCTTCCCCGGCGCGCCGCTGCTGGCACATTTGCAGCCAACGCCCCGTCAACAGAAAGAAGACCAGAGCCGCGATGGAATCGAAGTAAACCTCTCGATCAGGATGGAACAACGCGTACACACTGGCGATCAAACCGGCTGCGAGCCCGAGGGCAACCGGCAGATCCATGTGGGGCGTGCGGCTCGCCAGCGAGGCGGCGGCACTGCGAAAAAAGACCCGCCCGGGAAACAGAACCGCCGCTGCACCCAGTAAGACTCCGGCGGTGCGCAGCAGTTGTGCATGCGACGCCGCGATCCCCGTGAACTCGCCGGCATACAGCGCGATCGCAATCCACATCGCGTTGGCCGCGCAGAAGCCTGCGAAAGCGATATTCACCAACAGTCCACGCTCCGGACTCGGAGCCGCATTTCCGTCGGGGTGCTCATGCAGCGGCCCAACCTCGTAGCCGATTCGATGC
>JARFQX010000228.1 GCA_029287555.1 Rubripirellula sp.
GGCAATTGCCGCAATGCGGAAGGTTTGAAGTTGCGCTGTCGGCCGAGCTATCGGAAAATCGTAACCCGACGCGTCAGCGAGGAACGGACCGCCGTTAATCGCCAGTAAGGGCTTCCTCGCTGACGCGTCGGGTTACGATCGGTATTAAATCGACAGGCTCTCACGCGTCGCGGCTCACTTAAATCAACAAACCGTCACGCGTCGGGCTACGATGAAAGCGCAACTTCAAAATGCGGAAGCTTAGGTCAGGATCTTGTGGACCACGTGCGAGGGTTCCACCCCCGTCAGTCGCATATCGAGACCTTGGAACTTGAACGAGAAGCGCCGGTGGTCGATGCCCAATAGATGCAACATCGTGGCGTGCAAGTCACGAACGTGCACGACATCGTCGACGGCGTAATAGCCGAGTTCATCGGTGGCACCGTGGCTGTGTCCGGGTTTGATGCCTCCCCCCGCCATCCACATCGAGAATCCTTTGATGTGGTGATCTCGGCCGGCGCCTCCCTTGCCTTGAAACATGGGGGTGCGACCGAACTCGCCTCCCCAAATGATCAGGGTTTCGTCCAACATGCCTCGCTGCTTCAGATCGTTCAGCAGAGCCCAGGTGGGACGATCGGTCAGTCCGCAGCAGACGTCCATGTACTTCACCAATCCACCGTGGTGATCCCAGCCGCGATGATAGAGTTGGATGAATCGCACGCCACGCTGCGCTAACCGCCGTGCCAACAGGCAGTTCGACGCGTAGGATCCATCGCCCGGCTTCGCTCCGTACATGTCCAAAATGTGCTGGGGCTCGTCGGAAAAATCGGCCAGCTCGGGAACGGAAGTCTGCATGCGGAACGCCATTTCGTAAGTGGCGAGCCGAGTTTCGATCTCCGGGTCGCCGGTGGCTTCGAGCCGATGTTGGTTGAGCTCGCCCACGACGTCGATCAGTTCGCGCTGTTGCCCGCGCGAAACGCCGGCGGGCGACTTGACGTAGTTGACGGGTGAACCGCTGCTGTTGAATTCGACACCTTGGTAACGGCTCGGCAAGAAACCTGCCGACCATTGACGCGAGGCGATCGGCTGCGGGTTTCGACCACCGACGCTCGTCAGCACGACAAACCCGGGCAAGTCGTCGCTTTCGCTTCCCAGTCCATAGGTGACCCACGAACCCATCGACGGTCGGCCGCTGATCGCCGTACCGGTGTTCATGAATGTGTGCGCCGGATCGTGGTTGATCTGCTCGGTCACCATCGACCGAATCACGCAAAGATCATCGGCCATCTTTTGGTGATAGGGAAGGAAATCGCTGATGGTTTGGCCGCTCTGTCCGTAACGACCAAACTTGGTTAGCGGACCCTGGCACTTCAGTTCCTTGCCTTGCAGCTGCGCGATCGGTTGCCCGGCCGTGTAAGACTCCGGCATCGGTTGACCGTCAAGCCGCGCCAGTTCAGGCTTCTCGTCAAACGTCTCCAGATGCGACGGGCCGCCCGCCATGCAGAGGAAGATGACTCGTTTGATCCGCGGCGGATGGTGCGGCAGGTCGGGTCGGGCGCCCCGGTTGATGGAGTCCGTCGCGCCGTGAGCAAAGCCGTCACGGGCAAGCAGCGAACTGAAGGCGATGTTGCCAAGTCCAAGGCTGCTGCCCCGCAGGAACGTCCGGCGGCTCAACAAGCTTGATAGGCGAGAAATATCTTGCATGGCAACATCAGGGTATCGGGTGGGAACGGAACTCATTTCACCAACTTTCGTCCTTTAAGAGTTCGTTAGTTGCGTGAAACCGCTTCGTGCAGGTTCAAGATCGCTCGGGACGCCGCCGTCCACGCTGCTAAGGTCGGGATGTCGGCGGTCGTCGCGACGGCATACTTGTCAGCCGATTCAATCAAGGCCAACGCCTCGTCCGGATGATCGGTGTAGTGGGCTTTCTGATGCTCCAGGAAACCAAGCAAAGCCTCGGCTTCGTCCTCATCCGGCAAGCGGGTCGTGGCCAACTGAAACCCAAACCGCAGCCGGTCCAGGTCGCTCTTCCCGGATTGCCGCAATAATCGACTGGCAAATGCGATCGCCGCGTCGACCAAGGAGGGATCGTTCAGCATCACGAGCGCCTCCAGCGGCGTGTTCGATCGAGGTCGCTCCGCGGTGCATTCCTCGCGACTCGGTGCATCCATTGCGCTGAGCATGGGATGGAGGAACTGTCGCTGCCAATGAGTGTAGACCCCGCGCCGGTATTGCCGCTCCCCGCGATCGGGCACGTACAGTCGCTTGGGAAAATTCAGATGCCGGTAGTAACCGGCCGGCTGGTGCGGCTTGACGCTAGCTCCACCGACTTTGGAAACCAACATCCCACTGATCGCCAACGCGTTGTCACGCACCAGTTCAGCGGGCAATCGGTATCGGGCCTGGCGAGCGAAGGACTCGTTGTAGGGATCTGATTGAAGCATTGATTCACTGGTGCGGGACGATTGCCGATAGGCGCGCGAAAGCACCAGCCGACGTACGATCCGTTTGACGCTCCAACCTCCCTTGACGAAGTCAACCGCCAGATGGTCCAGCAATTCGGGGTATGTCGGGGGTTGGCCTTGGCCGCCGAAGTCTGCGAGCGAAGGTGAAAGGCCGCGGCCGAACAACTGGTACCAATAGCGGTTCACGAAAACCCGCGCGGTCATGCCACCAATCCCGTCGTTGGCGTCCACAATCCAGTTGGCCAGATCGAGTCGGTTGGAACGTCGTCCTTGGGTGGGTAGTTTGCCCAGGAACTCGGGAATGGCCGGTTCCACGATCGGGCCACTATCGTCGAGCCAATTTCCACGTGGCAAGACGCGAATCTCCCGCGGCTCGATCGACTTGGTCACCATCGTCGTTCGCGCCTGCTGCTGCAGGGACTCGCGTTCGGCTCGCAGCGATTCCATTTCTTCCCGCAGCGCGTCGGCTTGCTCCCGATTGGCCAACTCCAGGCGTCGATTCAGCTCCTCGGTTCGGGTATCGATCGCTTCGACCCGTTCTTGTTGCCACCGACTCAGCACAGCCATCTCGGGCGGCCGCCTGGTCGGTAGCGAGTTCGAACCCACCTTGAAGTGCTGGGCTTCGTCTACGTCGGCAAAGAACGCAACCAGGGAATAGAAATCCTTCAGCGTGAACGGATCGTACTTGTGGTCATGACACTGGGCACATCCGACGGT
>JARFQX010000253.1 GCA_029287555.1 Rubripirellula sp.
ACAATGGGTCTACATTCATCTAGACCCGCGTCCCGGATGGGACAAGGATCGAGTCCAATGGATGCGTTTGTCGATCGATTGGCGATACAAACTCTCCGAGGACGTCCGGTTGTTCGATTTGCAGTCCGATCCTTTCGAGGCGTCTCCTCAGTTCGCGGATGCGGATGATCTCACGACTCGAGAAGCCCGGATTCGTCTGCAGCGAGTCCTCGACTCGATGAAACCCTATTCCTACTTCGACCCATCGACGGTGCCTCGCCCGAATCCAGCCGATCTCTGGAAAGAGTCGCGTTTTCAAGACCAAGGTGGCTTCGTCGTCGTTGAAGCGGAACAGTTGCCGATACCGCGGGACGAATCATGGTGCCCCGAAGCCGTTGTCACGGGCTATCGGGGACTCGGCTACCTGCGGGCACTTCGCGATCAATCAGATCAACCGGATCGAGGAGCGACACGAGTTGGCGTAATTGTCGACAACGCTGGCCCCTGGCATGTCGCCGTTCGTGTTCGAAGTGATCATCCGTTTGTCGACGACCGATCGTTTTGGTTCAAAGTCGGGCAAGGCGATTGGATCAAAGCCTCGTTGCCCGAGCAGACGCAACCTGGTGCATGGACCTGGGTGGACCCACTTGAAGCCCGAGCTTCGCCCGACGGACAAGCAACGATCACGCTGCGCGAGCGGGGGAATGATTTTTCGATCGCTCCAGGCGACGCGAACGTCAAGATCGATCGCATCGTGATCTATCAAGATGACCAGAAGGCTCGAGCTTTGGATCCGGAAACGCCGGTCTCCGAATTCCACCAATGGGCCAGTCCTTAGCGGGATATCGCGACCTTGGATTTCGCTCGTACTCGTGCTCGTGCTCGTGCTCGTACTCGTACTCAGACGCCTCGCCGCTACTGGACATCCTACTCGATGGTAGGGTTTCCCGGCTGAGATGGGTGACGATTACGAGTCCCCTCGAGGCCAATCGCTCCACCGAAGCGTAAAGACTATCGCAGCCTTTAACAACTGCCGCATCCTTTAACAACTGCCGCAGCGGTCGGCGGGGATCTCAAAGCAATTCTTCATCCGGCTCTTCTTCCGCGGTGACGCCGAGTCCATCGAGTACTTCTTTGAGGCGGGCGTCGAGATCGTCTAGCTGCTGAAGCACCTCCTCTTGGCGCTGTTCGAGTTCCCGAAGCAACTGACCGGGTTCGTGCTCGGGGACGAGCGAGCTAGGGGTGGGCGACATAGAGTTGGATCTGGATCATTGGCAGGGATCGCCGCGCTTGCGGAATTGGCGGCACCAAGTGGCAGATCGGTTCGGCTCGGCGACCGTTTTCAGTCGAGCGTCGGTCGCAGCGGTCCGGCAGACGAGGAAAGTTGTAGCGATGGGCCAGCGTCGACCGATGAGGAGAAAGAGATCGGAGCCGATTGGCATCCGCAGATCACGCCCGCCTCGACAGGCGAATCGACGCAACGGCATGATCGCGTCGACGCGATGATCGGGGCAATTCCGTCAGATCGGGTGCAATTCCAGGCCGGAATTGCTTGAAAGACCATTGCCGGGAGGGGGCGGCGGCCGTTAAACTCCCCGGTCTCAACGGCCGCCGCTGGCGGTATGCAGTTTCATCCCTCTCATGGGGAGACAAGAACAGACAATGAATTCGGAGCAAAAATGGTCAAGTTAGTGGTTCGCGACAGGGAAACAATTCAAGAAGCAGTCCGTCGATTTCGTAAGTTGGTTGAGCGCAGCGGCATCAAGAAAGAGATGCGACGCCGCGAGTACTACGAAAAGCCAAGCGAAACCAATCGTCGCGCCCGCCTGAGAGCTGAGCGCCGAGCCCGCCGCACACGGATGCTTTCTCGCTGAGCCGCATTCCTTCTCTCTCTTTTTGATCGCCCCGCGCCCTCGAGCAGATCGTTCCAGGCGTTTCAGGGGGTGGCCAATGTCGACCTTCCCCGCGCGAGCGCTCTCACGGAGGCTCGGAGACGCTCTCACGGAGGCTCGGAGACACAGAGCGAATGGGGGTCATTGCCTCTCCATGCCTTGTTGCCTCCGCCAGACTCACCATTTCAACGGTGTTGAACTAGCGGGTCAGGTCGTTCGCAAAGGTCGTGCTGTTGGCGACCGACAAACGCGGTGCAAACGCCCGCCGTCGTGCTCCATGCGATCCGCCGGGAAAGAAGGCAATCCCCAGAAAGGCGTCAACCGTACCGGTATCCGCTGGCGTGATGAAGTTGGCCTGCCCGAACAGTGACAACCATGGACTCAGCGGGACGAAGACATCCGAGCCGAAGACAAGTCGATTGCCGGTCGGTACCAAGTCACCCAGAGCGAGATTCGGTTCGCTGTGCCCGTCGGCCAGGCCCAGCCAAATCGTTGTTTCGGCGTCGTTTTCCCAGCGGTGACGGTAGTAGAGGCTGCCCTGCGTGATTGGTGCCAGCGTCACGGGGATTGTCGCGTAGTTGCCTTGATCCTGCTGTCCGCCAAACGCGAACCAGGCGCCGACTTCATTCCCGCAACTGAGTTCGTAGCCGATGTCGCCGCGCACTTGGCCCAAGTTGAAGTCGTCGTAGAATCGCTGCGCTAGAAAGTCATAACCGAGCGCCCACGAGAAACCGCAATCGGCTCGTTGGAAGATGCCGAGGGTGGTGTAGCTTTGAAACCGGTCTTTTGTACCGTCGACGCGTTCGAAGACTTGAACCGCATTATCCGTGTAGTTCAATGCCGTGCCGATCTGGATCCCCAGCCCGTGAGAAGCGATCAGCGGAAGACCAAGATTGGCGTGGAATCGTCCCCCAAAGTTGGCGTTCACGCCAAAGTCCTGTGGCTGCTTGGAGCCTTCCAAGCCCGCGAAGAGTGACAGGTTCTCGAGCAACGCCGTGCAGCAAGAACCAAGGTCACGTTCCCAATCGCAGCCGCCGTCGCAGCACGCACCGCCACAGCCTGATACTCCGAACCCGGGTTCCCCGTAGCTGGGAACGTAGCAATCGCAAGCGGATTGGGCGCTCAAGGTCGCGGCAGGACAGCAGACCCCAAGCATCCAGACCCCAAGCATCAGGGCCCCAAGCATCAAGCGAACGAGCAGATTGTGCCAAGACATCCCCCAACCTCCGGTTCGGACTTCCATTTCCCCTGCTGGCCATATCGGTTTTGAGAGTTAGAGCGACCGCATCAATTCTGCCGAGATTACCGCTTTGAACGGTTATGCAGGACGGCTTCGGGCCTCAAGGACAGCGTAATTGCTACAGCTTAACGCAAGTCAACTTGTTGGCACCTGACTCCGCTACGACCGAAGTCTGGCAGATCGAGGACCCTCGTCGAGAATCCGTGTTGGCCGATCGCTCGGGCCACCAGTGGATCCGCCGCGAAAGCTTCCGTCATCCAGAGCTCATTGGCGCCGCCTCGCTGCAGCATTCGCCTGACCTGGTGAACGCTTCGACCGAAGTACTCCAGATGGTCGCTGCCTGAGGTTGCCAGCGCGGTGCCGCAGTGGGCCGCGCCGCGCAGCCGAAGTCCGATCGGATGCTCCTGAAGCTGCTGATCGAGCCCGGCCACCAAGCTCACGATCTCGAAACGATTCTCGACCGACAATAGCGCCTCGGTCCCCATCACCTTGATGATGCTTGCCGATGAGGTGTCGGCAAAGTGAGCCACTTGATCGTGAAACCACTTGATGCAGGTAAACGACTCCGCGTCCTCGAGCGTGTCGTGAAGGCGGTCGGCGTCGAACAACTCGACCGCCAGCAGCGTGACCGTTGAGACGTTAATGAGCGTGCCGAGCTGCGGCGATTCCTGAGGGAACAAGTTGCGAAACAGGGGCATCGACGAAGCCTTCGCGGCCGTGACGATGTCCTGCTGAGGGATGCTCCGTTCCAGGCGGACGACAATCTCACGGTCAAAATCATTGGTGATGGAGACGACATTACGGCCGGCGCGAACGATCGCCGGCGGCGAAGGTTCGCTCCCTGGTGATAGCAGAATCTCCGTGTGGGTCGTTCCCTGGCCGGGCAGCGCACGGAGTCGATAGGTGTTTGGAATCTGGGCGCTGCGCAGCACGTACTCGCTCTCGGAAAGAACCGGATTCAACTCGACTCGTTTTCCTGGTTGAAGACGAAGTTGCATCACAACGTGTGGCGAATGTTCGGGGCCGCCAATGCAATACGTTCCGACGTCCGCCTCACGTACATCGGGGTGGACTCGGAAGACCATCTCGACGGACTTGGCGAGGTCGACGTCGAAGTCCAAGTCGCAAACTTCACAGTTCGCGTGGCTTTCAATGTCCCGAAGCGTCGTGGCAACTTGCGAAGAGATTCGGCAGGTTGGGCAGAGGATATCCCAGTGCAGGTCCAGCAGACCGACGTTTGCCGCGGCCAGGCAACCGGTCACCATGTCGTCCGGGGGAAGGGAGAAGTTTCGAGCCAAAGCGAGGGGTCGAATCCTGCCGAGTTCCTGGGCCGGCGCCTCGCGCAGGTAGCGGCCGAGGCAATCAACAATCGCGGGATCCACTTTCTCCGCCGCGAGACGATCGAGCCGTTGTTCGAGCTGCCGCTTTCGCGCCGCCGGCAAGTCCATCGACTTCTTGAACGGATCGAGCGTTGGGCTCTTGCCGAGGCCACCGGTGACCGCTTTGTCGATTCGCCCGTACACCCGGTCGAGATTGCGTTTCCCTTTGAGGCTGACCTCAAGCGTCGCGACCCCACGACCGACCAGCCCGCGCGGCCGAATTCGAACGGTGTGTCGAAGACGCGTCCCCCCTTCCATCCGCGGCGACAACTCGACAATGCTCAGGAACCACTGAAAAGGGCCCTGGTGAAATTCGCGAAGAATCCCCAATCGCTGGCCTTCGATCCATTCAAACGGATGCTCTTCCCAGCTGATCCGCAGCCCCGCCATCCGAAACGAGCCCAGTTTGCGCAGTCGCCCATGCTCGTCGCGCTGCGTCTGGTAGACAACCGAGGGAACGCCGACGGCATTGTTGATCCTTTCCGTATTGGAAACGTAAGGCCACAGGTCGCTCGCTTCGCCTTGCAGGTCCCACTCAAAGATCTGCTCGAAGATTTGGTTGGGATGATAGGCCGGCACATGCGGGTGGGCATCGATCGATCGGATCTCGCCGCGCAGGCATCCCTCAATCTCTCGGAGAAACTGTGCAGCATCTGCAAAGCGATCTTTCGGGTCCTTGGCGATGGCGCGTTGCACGATCTCCGAGGTTGCGTCCATGATCTCGGGTCGAGTCTTTCGCAATTGCGGAGGCCGTGTATTACAGTGCAGGTTGATCAACTCGTTGATCTCGGACGCAACAAAAGGCGGCTTTCCGGCGAGCATCTCGTAAAGAGTGATCCCAAGCGAATACACGTCGCTAGCCGGCGTGAGGTCTTCACCGGTGAATTGCTCCGGAGGCAT
>JARFQX010000284.1 GCA_029287555.1 Rubripirellula sp.
GGCTGGCGACTTTGACGCCAGAGTCGGAAGCCTCGAGAATTGCCGCGGCCACGCGCCGGCGGTAGAAGCAGGTGAGGATCGCCTCCCGATTGCTGCGGGAGGCAAATGGCGACTGGAAGGACATTCGATAAACCGTCCGCGTCAACCATCCGGCGGCGAACACCTTTTCGACGCAAATTTGTTTGCGACCATCGGGCATCATCGCCTCAACAAGCACTGCCTGCGCGGCGCGGCCGTGGCCGAGGGTGCGGAGCGTCCGCACCGATTTCGGGGCGTCGTCCGGGTCGGTGCAGTGAACGTCGTTCCGGGCAACATCGGTCCGGGCAACATCGTTCCGGGCAACATCGTTCCGGGCAGCGTCGGTCCGAGGCTGGGGCCTCGGGAGGGGCGTCTCTCTTGATGTCGTCATGCGATCGCGGGCGGTTGGCGGTTGCAGACATTGGCAACCGTCGCACACTAGGGGACGCTGCCCGGCCATGACAAGGTGAATTACGAGGTGTATCGGCCGGGTCGCTCCGCTACGATTAAAGGCGGGCGCGGACCGTCGAGCGGATCGACGTGCTCGGGGGACAATCGTGGGCGGTTCCATTGGCTCGTCCCGGGCGCTTTACCCGGGGGCTTTGCACGTTTCCCGGGTGCTTTAAACGGGCACCAAACAAGGGGCGAAACGACTTGAAGGATCACCCTTCATTTGAGCTAGCAACTCCTGTTCAGTACCTGCCGGCGGTCGGGTCGATGCGTGCTCGCCGACTGGCGAAGCTCGGGCTCAAGACGGCCCGGGACCTGCTCTTTCTGTTTCCGCGCGACTACGAATACCCGGCCCCGGCAGCCGATGTCGATCAGTTGCGGGAAGGGGTGCCCGCTTCGCTGATGGGCACGATCACTGACGCCGAATTGGTTTCGCGGACTCCGGGAAAGTCGTTGTTTGCTGCGATCGTTGAAAACGAAAGTGGAGCGGTGCGGATTGTGTTCTTCAATCAGCCCTTTCGTGCCGAGCAGTTGACGCTCGATCGCCGAGTGCTGATTTCCGGCACGCCGAAACTCAATGGGTTGCGAATGGAGTTTTCGCATCCCAAGGTGACGATCCTGGATCAGCAAGAGGATTTTCCCGGACCCCGTATCCTGCCGATTTATCCATTGACCGAGGGCGTGAAACAGTCGGATCTGCGACGGTTGACACGCTTGGTTTGCGATTCGCTCGACAGCGAGCTGGTGGAGGTGATGCCCGCTTCGCTCCGTCAAACCGGGGCCGATGCGTTGCGTGACCAGGGGATCGACCTCGTCGGGGATCTTCCCGGGATCGAGGAGGCGCTGCGGATGCTTCATTACCCGAGCGGGATCGATTCACTGTCGAGCGCTCGGACGCGACTCGTTTTCCAGGAACTGTTGGTGATGCAACTCGCGTTGGCGATGCGTCGGCGCCGAGTTACGACCGAAATGCGATCACCGCCATTGCCGTCGACCGCGATGATTGACGCGAGGATTACGAATCGCTTTCCCTTTGAGTTAACGGAGGACCAGCGACGGGCAATCGACGAGATTCGCGCCGACATGGCGAGGCAGTTTCCGATGAATCGGTTGTTGCAGGGTGATGTCGGCAGCGGCAAGACCGTGGTCGCGATCTACGCCATGCTGCTCGCGGTTGCCAACCGACACCAGGCGGTGTTGATGGCCCCGACGGAGGTGCTGGCGCGTCAGCACTACGACACACTGACTCGAATCCTTGCCGGCAGTCGCGTTCACGTGGGGCTGCTGTGCGGCTCGCTTGGCGCGGCGCAGCGGCGAGCTGTGATCGAGGGGACCGAGTCCGGGGAGATTGAGCTATTGGTGGGGACTCAGGCGCTGCTGCACGCAGGCGTCAAGTTCAAGTGCTTGGGGCTGTGTGTGATAGACGAGCAGCACAAGTTCGGGGTGTCACAGCGGGATGCACTGCGCAGCGGAGGCATCGATCCGCACTACCTCGTGATGTCCGCGACCCCGATCCCCCGATCGATTGCGATGACACTCTTTGGTGACGTGGAATTGAGCACACTTCGTCAATTGCCACCGGGACGTGGCAAGGTGAACACCTACCTCGCCCAGGACGGTTGGAAGTTGCGTTGGTGGGAATTCGTCCGCGAACGATTGAACGAAGGTCGCCAGGCATACGTCGTGGCGCCAAAGGTGTTTGCCTCGCCGAGCGATACCGAGGACGAAAACGAGGACGTTACCTCGGTCGAATCGGTTTTCGAGGAACTATGCAACGGCCCGCTTTCGGATTACCGCGTTGGACTGTTACATGGTCGCCTGGGCGCCGACGAGAAGCGAAGCGTGATGGAGAGCTTTGCCAGTGGGCGTCTGCAGGTGCTGGTCACGACGACTGTGATCGAGGTGGGGATCGATGTACCCAATGCCACGGTGATGACGATTCAGGGTGCGCAACGTTTTGGTCTGGCCCAATTGCACCAACTCCGCGGTCGCGTCGCGCGCGGCGCGCACGCTGGTCACGTCTGCGTCTTCACCGACGGTGAGAGCCAACCGGAAGAGAACGAGCGATTGAAGACGTTCGCCGAGTGCGAGGACGGATTTGCATTGGCCGAGGCGGACTTTCGGCTGCGAGGTCCCGGCGATTTACTCGGACGCAGTCAAAGTGGACTTCCGCCGATGCGCATCGCCGAGCTTGATCGTGACTTCGACATCCTGGTGGCCGCTCGCGAGATCGCCCAGGCGATGGTGGATGAAGATCCCGGGTTGAATGCCGATGAACTCGTCGAACTGAAACGTCAGGTACTGCGACGTTACGGTGAGCGATTGGAATTGGGTGACGTGGCGTGACCATCGTGCGCCCGTTTCCCGAGCACTCCCGCGTGTTCATCCCCCGCGTGTTCATCCCCCAACGAGGCAGCCGTCGACGAGTTCCATCCGCTGGCCCATCGCCGTGGCCAGCGCGTCGCTGTGGGTCACCGTGATAAGAATCGCGCCGGATCTCTTTTGGAGATTCAACAGCACTTCGGTGACCTGCCCGGCGGTCTTGCGATCCAGATTTCCGGTCGGTTCGTCGGCCAGGATCAGGGAGGGATTCATCAGCAGCGATCGAGCAATGGCGACCCGTTCACGCTCGCCGCCGGACAATTCGCTGGGCAGGTGTCCAAGACGATCTCCGAGCCCGACCGAATCGACGAGAGATCGCGCACGATCCGTGTCTTCGTGGCTCGGTTTGCCGACTGCGAGTGCTGGTACGAGCACGTTTTCGATCACGGTTAACTGTGGCAGCAAGTGGTGGTCCTGGAAGACAAAGCCGACGTGCTTGTTGCGAAATTCTGCCAGTGCCACTTCGTCCAGGGCAAACGGATCCTGGCTATCGATGAGCACCGTGCCGCTGTCGGGACGATCCAGCGTCCCGAGGATCTGCAGCAACGTGCTCTTGCCACTTCCGCTCGGTCCCACAATCGCAACCGACTCACCGGCGGCAAGCGAGAGCGAGACATCGCGCAGAACATCGAGTGATTGATTGGCCGTCGGGAAAGACTTGGCGACGTGATCAACGGCTAATGAGTGGTCATTCATGGGAGCGATCGGCACAGCGAAATTGCTGCAATGCCGTAGAACGAGTATTCGACGTCAGCGATTTGATCGAGAGAAAACCCGAAGAAACCTCCCCGGGGCGCTTGCATGGATAGAGCATATCGTTCGATCGCTTCGACGTTGATCGCTGAGGTCGCCTCCAAATCGGCGAGGGTCAGCAACCCGGTAAAGGTGCTGAGCAGATCGGCAAAGGGGATTCGCGTATTGGCCGTCAAGCCACCCTCGTCCGACTGCATATCGGCGAGAAAGTCGCGCACCGGTGCGGGGTCAATTCGGTCCAGCCGACCGAGTGCTTTGAGGGTGCCGATCGCGGCGGCGGTTGGATTGACGCCCGCTCGCTTGGCGGCGCGGATTTCGAGATAACCGCCCTCCGGGTGACGCTGTGATTCAAGAAAAGCCTCGATTCGATCGGGCTCGGGGATCGGTACATCGATCAACTCGTAAGCCAGGACTGACAAGAAGGTCTGATACGTGCTGCCGGCACGACCTTCGGGCGTCTTGGCAAAACCGCCATCTTCGGTTCGCAGCGAAGCAAGCAGCGACGCGACGTTGCTCCGCCAAGTGGTATCGTCGTCTGGAAGCACGACTTCTCCCACGGCCATCTCCACGATTGCCGAGGCAAAGATCAGGGAGATCAAATCGATGATTGATTCGCGTTCGGACAAACGCGTCCGCAGAAAGTCGGCCGCCGCGGCCCCGGTCTGGTCATCAAGTTGACCGAGAACCCACAAGGCCCGCAGGGCGAACGCGGTGTAGTACGGGTCACTTTCCCCTTCCCTGCCGCCGAATCCACCATCGGACGCCTGCTGAGCACGCAACCACCCAGCGTGGCGATCACGCCAGTCGGCTTCCAATGCGGCCGCGCCGAGCGCAAGCCGAAGCGTCAACTCTTGAAGATAGGCCGCGCTCACGCAGTCCCTTGCGGATTGAAGTACTGGGGCTCATTCCCTTCTTTCCACTTGATGTTGCATCCTATCGACGGCGCCTGATCCTCCGGCACGCTGTTTCCGCTTAACACGGCGTCCAAGGCAGCTCGGAGATCTTCGCCGGTTACCGGGATGTCGCTTTGAGGTCGGCTGGAATCGAGTTGGCCGCGATAGACAAGTTTGTCGTCTCCGTCAAACAGGAAGAAGTCAGGTGTGCAGGCCGCGTGGTAAGCCCGGGCAACCTCCTGGTCCTCGTCATACAGGTAGGGAAACCGGTAACCCCGTTGTGCCTTTTCCTGCTTCATCGCCGCGGGCGAATCGTCGGGGTACTTCTCCGCGTCGTTACTGCTGATTCCTACGATCGCCACCCCTTTTTCGAGATACTCATCCGACAAACGCGTCAATTCTTCGGCGATATGTTTGACGAACGGGCAGTGATTGCACATGAAGATGACGAGCAACGCCTTCGACCCGGCAAAATCCTGAAGCGAGACGGTCTTGCCCTCGGTATCGGGCAGTGAAAAATTGGGAGCCGCAGTACCCAAAGGCAACATGGTGCTTGCGGTGCGAACCATGGAAAGAACCTCTCGATTAACGGGGGAAGGGAAGCGGGGCCGTTACCACCCTACTGCTGTTTCTTGATGTGGTCGAGCAGCCGACCGGGACTGCCCATGGCGTTATACCCGCCATCGACGTGCAGAATTTCACCGGTGATGCCATTGCTGTCGTCGCTTAGCAGGAACGCGCCGGTGCGTCCTACCTCGTCGTGGCTGATGTTACGACCCAGCGGCGCCATGTGTTCGTACAGCGTGAGCATGTCCTCGACCCCCGCGGCGCGACCGGCGAGCGTACGGATGGGGCCGGCTGAGAGCGCATTGACTCGCACCTGGTGCGGTCCCATGTCGTATGCCAGATAACGCACGGCCGCTTCGAGTGCCGCTTTGCAAATGCCCATCACGTTGTAGCCGGGCACACACTTCTCGCCGCCGAAGTAGGTCATCGTGGCGATCGCCCCGCCGGGATTGAGGATGGGTTTCGCTGCGGCGGTGCAGGCCAGCAGCGTGTAGACACTGACGTCCATCGCGAGCTTGAAGCCGTCGCGGCTGGTGTAGACGGTTTCGCGAGCCAAATCATTGCGATCGGCGAAGGCAATCGAGTGCAGCAGGAAATCGATCTTGCCGAACGTTTCGGCCGCTTGCTCCATCACCCGAGCGATATCCTCGTCCTTCTGCGCATCCATCGGGACAAGGAATTTCGCATTCTCGTACTTGTCGGTCAGCTGGGCGACGCGGCGTCGGTTTCGCTTTCGCTCGTCATCCTCTCGGTCGGGCAAATGGGTGAACCCGCATTCCCCACCCGCGTCCATGATTCGCTGGGCGATGGCCCAAGCGATCGAGTGATCGTTGGCCACGCCAAGCACGAGCCCCTTTTTTCCTTCAAATTGCATATCTGCTTGCTTCCCGTTGATTTCGTCTTCTCGCCGCCTCGTCGCGCCTTTCCGCCAAGGGGGCCGACCACAACATACCGACTTGGTAGCCGATCCGTCCATTTGTCGTCCACCCGGGGAAGCCCGGGTTGGGTAAGGCCACTACCATAAGATTCCCCGTACGATGGACGGTAGCGGCGATTCATGACTTTCCCGAGCGTTTTGAAATTTGAGCATCGTGACCAAGCCCTTTCCCACCCCCGCGGCCAATCGAATCGAGGCCCCTGTGGCGATGAAGATGGTCGAGATTCTGCAACGCGACGGCTCCAAAGACGAATTCCTTGAGGCCGTGTTGCCGGAACTCGTTCGTCGGTTGGGCGGCCAGGCGGGCGGTTGGGTCGTCCAGGCGTCGACACGATGGGTCACCCAGGTGTGGGTGGGACCGACGATGGAAATCCCCGAGTTGCTCATCGCTGAGGCCGTGGATCAGTCATCGGTACAGCTTAGCGATTCGTGGTGCGTGGTACCGTTTCATGCCAGGGCTGAATCAGCTTCGTTGGAGAGGATCAATCGATCAATCGGACGCCCTGCTCCGGCGTCGCCTTCGGCGCTGGTTCTTCACTTCGCCGAACCAAAGGCTGTGGACACGGTGCGCACCAACGGGGACCTGGTGGAAGCACTCGTCTCGCGGATCGGGGGCAGTTTGCATCGGATTGAGACGAACCGGCGGCAGCTGCGTCGTATCGGTCAACTCACCGCGGTGCTCGGCGCCGCTGCGGATTGGCAGCGATTGGAAGATGATGAGGCGCTGCTGCATCGCATCGCTGACACCGCAACCGAGTTGCTCGATTGTGAGCGGGCCAGCATCTTTCTCTGGGATCGTCGCCGCAAAAAGCTAATCGGTCGTCCGGCGTTGGGAGTGGAAGGCGATTCGCTCGAAGTGGATGATAACGCGGGAGTCGTGGGCGAGGTGTTACGCACCGCTGAGGCAAAGATCTGGAACGGCGACAGTGACGACGAATCGCGTGTCAATCGCGATGTGGACCGGTCGCTCGAATTCCGAACCCGCTCACTTGTCGCCGTCCCCATGTCGGGACAGCGCGACGAGTTGATCGGTGTCTTTGAAGCGATCAATCATCGCGGGGAAGGCTTCGACGCCGCCGACGCCGAGGTCTTGGACGACCTCGCATCTCACGCCGCAGTGGCGATCCAAGCCCTGCGCACGCGGCGAAATCTGACCGAGACCCGCGATCGATTGCTCGACGATGCCGCCGCCACCACGCACTTGATCGGCGAGAATCCCAAGATCGAAGCGGTCCGGCAAACCGCCGCCAAGGTTGCCAAGACCGATCTGACCGTGTTGATCCTTGGCAAGAACGGAACGGGCAAGGAGGTGCTCGCCCGACATATCCATTTCGAGAGTAACCGCCGCAGCGGACCCTTCATCGCGGTGAACTGTGCGGCGTTAGTCGAGACGCTGTTGGAAAGCGAACTCTTTGGTCACGAGAAGGGCGCCTTCACCGATGCTCAATCGACTCGCGTGGGCAAATTCGAATTGGCCAGTGGTGGCACACTGTTCCTTGACGAGGTCGGCGACATGAGTCCGGGCGGCCAAGCGAAACTGCTGCGCGTGTTGGAGGAAAAGGTGGTCGTTCGCGTGGGTGGTTCCCAGCCGATTCCTGTTGACGTCCGCGTGATCGCCGCAACCAACCAACCCCTCGAAGAGCTGATTCGGCAGAAGCGATTTCGGGAGGACCTTTACTTCCGACTCAACGTCGTCAATCTTTCGCTGCCGCCGCTGGCTGAGCGTGGCGACGACGTGCTGGTGTTGGCGAAGCATTTCCTGAGTGAATTCTGCTACCAGATCGGCCGCCAGGTTCCCCGACTGTTGCCTGATGCGAAGGCCGCGCTTAGATCACACGACTGGCCCGGAAACATCCGCGAGCTGAGAAACACCATCGAGCGAGTGTGCTACCTGTGCAGCGATGATCAGATCAGCGCGGACGACTTGACGCTGACCAGTTCGATCGCCGCTGCGGGCACAGCGGCAAGGCCGAGTTACCACGGAACACTCAGCGACGCGACGCATGATTTTCAAGTGGATCACATTCAGCAAGCCATTGATGCCTGCGAGGGCAACATGACCGAGGCTGCCGCCCGCCTCGGTCTGCATCGGTCCAATCTCTACCGCAAGATGCGCCAACTCGGCATGCCCACCTCCGGCGAATAGCGGATCAGACGCCCCGATCGCCGCGAGCGAGGTCCGACTCGACGGAATTTCTCCCATACCGCCGTCCATTTCTTGGGTACCTGTGTGGTCTTTAACGGTTACGTCAACAAAGCAGGTGAAGTAGCTGGTCGGGCCTGAGATCTCCGACGGCTTCGCGCCGGGACCGAACACCATGTCAAATGCAGCACTTGGTGGGGGTGTCGATCGGTTCGGTAGGAGGGCATGTTTTTTCCCAGTATTGCTAGATTGCCGTTTTTGCTGATCTTTCGCCACGTAAATCTCTTGTTTAGGCGTTAAACGGCACCTATTCTCCTTGATTTGCCCCCCCGGCCTGATGGTATTTCAGCTACCTGAGTGGATCTCTGTCCGGACGAACTAAAGTTGCCCCCCTCCCACCGAGTGTGTCCATGGACCTTGCCGAACGAATTGTGCAGCGGATACTCCCACCATCTCGCCGATCGCGTTGAGCTCGTCCGGCGCGACTGCGAATTGAAGCGTTGGAGGCTCGGCGGCTGTTGGCGGCCGAATTTGATGCGGGGGATCTCCCGGCACCATTCCCCACCCTGATCGCCGACAACGGTCCCACCCACACCGCGATCGGTCCGATGTTGGGTGCCCAGCGCGACATCGATGCCGACGGCCAGCCGACGTCGGGCGCCGATGGTGATGACACCACCGGCTCTCCTGATGACGAGGACGGCGTGACGTTTGACACCGTGGCAGCCGCCGCCTTGGCAGCAGAGGTCAGTGTGGTCGTCACGGACGACGCGAAGCTTGACGCGTGGATCGACTTTAATGGCGATGGCACGTTCAACGGGTCAGGCGAGCAGATCTTCCGCAGCGTGGACGTCATTCCAGGCGAAAACGTGTTGCGGTTTGAGGTGCCTGCTGATGCACGCACTGGTTCGACGTTTGCCCGCTTTCGGGTCAGCACCGCGGGAGGTCTATCGCCCGTCGGTGCTGCGGCCGACGGCGAGGTCGAGGATCACGCGTTGACGATCGTCGCGTCTCCTCGGGCCTTTGCTGCCCTTCCTTCTAGCTCCGCAGTTTCCGATTCGTTTAACACAACGGGAGCGAAGCTTGGCGATCTGGACGGTGACGGCGACCTGGATGCCTTCTCTGTCAACGATGGCGAGGGGAATCGTGTTTACCTCAACGATGGGGCGGGCGCTTATAGCGATACGGGTCAAGCTCTTGGCGGGACGAATTCCAGTCAGAGCGTTGCGTTGGGCGATCTGGACGGCGATGGCGATCTGGATGCAATCGTTGGAAACGCGGGAGCGAACAAGGTTTGGATCAACGATGGGAGCGGGACCTTTACCGACAGTGACCAATCACTGGGAGACGGTGATTCCCGTGGCGTCGCGCTAGGCGACTTGGACAGTGACGGTGACCTCGACGCGGTGGTCGCAAACGCGGACCAAGGCGATCGAATCTACTTTAACGATGGTTTGGGCAACTTCACCGCTGCATCGCTCGCGCTTGGTGGCACTGGCAGTCAGGCGGCGGAACTTGGCGACCTTGATCGCGATGGTGATCTCGACCTGTTTGTGGCTGTCGACGGGGCGGGCAACCTCGTCTACCGGAATGACGGAGCTGGGAATTTCAGCGACAGCGGGCAGGCACTCGGTACCGGTTCGAGTCAGTCGGTGGCACTCGGTGATCTGGACGGTGATGGCGACCTGGACGCGTTCGTTGGCAACGATAACGGCGAGGGCAACCGCGTCTGGCTGAACAATGCCGGTACCTTCACCGACGACTTCGCGCCATTTGGGAATTCGAATACGCGCGGAGTCGCACTAGGGGATTTCGATGAAGACGGCGCTCTCGACGTTTTCGCTGCCAACGCTTCGTCGCCCAACATTCTCTGGCGTAACACCGGCGCGGGCGAATTCACTGAGTACCTTCTGCCACTGGGCAATTCGGATAGCCGTGGCGTAGCCCTCGGCGATGTGGATGGAGACGGCGACATCGACGCTTATGTGGCCAACTTTGGAGTCGCCAATCGATTGTGGCGAGATTTGCAGACTACCGCCACGATTGTGTCCATCACGCCGGAGAACGCGGTCCGCGCGGAAGGGAACGTTGGCGACACGACTCCCTTTACGTTTGTGATATCCGTTAGCGGAAGGGCGCCCAATTCGCCGATCGAAGTCAACTATTCGGTCAGCGGTACTGGGGTCAACCCAGCTGACGGAGACGATTTCGTTAACCCGATATCGAGCAGCACTACCATTGGCGTTGGCGTACGATCGGCAACCATTACGATCGATGTCAGCGGCGACGACCTCGTCGAGCCTGACGAAGGGTTCAAGGTGACCTTGACCAGCGCGACAGGCAGCGGTGCCGAGATTGGCGGCTTTGGTTACGCGGTTGGGACGATTCTCAATGACGAGACCCAGTTGAGTATCGCGCCGGATGACGCCGATAGGGACGAGGGCGATTCCACTACTACGCCTACGCCGTTCACCTTCACGGTGACGCGCAGCGGTGATACGTCCGGCAGCGGAACGGTTGATTACACCGTGACCGGAAGCGGGTCCGATCCCGCTGAAACGGAGGACTTCAGTGGCGCGCTCTCGGGTAGGGTTGATTTTGATGCTGGCGAAACCAGTAAGACGGTGACCATCGATGTCCAAGGCGACACCGTCGTGGAGAACGATGAAGGTTTCACGGTTACCCTTTCCAACGCCAGCGGTGACGCAGAAATCGTGACCGCAACAGCCGACGGGTTGATTCGCAACGATGACACGGATGTCTCGATCGCGGTTGACGATGCGGACAAGTCCGAGGGCAACGGTGGCGATACACGATTCACGTTCACGGTCAGCCGGGTTGGTGCCCTGCCGGCCGGCGACGTGAACTTCGCGATCGCCGGCACTGGAACGAATGCCGCGAATGCAGACGACTTCAACAGTGCGTTGGTCGGTTCGATTCCTTTTGCCGATGGCGAAGATCGCAAGACGCTGACAATCAACGTCTCGGGTGACACGGATGTGGAGTTCGACGAGGACTTCACGGTGACGCTGTCCAATTCAAGTGCCGGGACGATCGCCACGGCGACGGCCGACGGAGTCATTCGCAACGACGATGGGACCTTGGTTTCGATCGTCGCCTTGGATGCCGACAAGGTGGAGGGTAACAGCGGCGACCAGCCTTTCACGTTCACGGTCAGCCGGGTTGGCTCACTGCCGGCCGGCAGCGTTGACTACACAATCGGTGGCGACGCGGACACGAACGACTTCAGCAGTGCCTTGACCGACACGATCAACTTCGCTGCGGGCGAAGCGAACAAGACGCTGACGCTGAACGTGTCCGGTGATACGGACGTGGAGTTCGACGAGAATTTCACGGTGACGCTGTCCAACTCAAGTGCCGGGACAATCGCCACGGCAGCGGCGGACGGTGTGATTCGCAACGACGACGGCACGGAGATCTCCATCGTGAGCCTCGCGGCTGACCAGGACGAGGGAGACAGCGGCTCGA
>JARFQX010000331.1 GCA_029287555.1 Rubripirellula sp.
AAAGGCCCTTGCAACGCGCGCCGGTAACCGCATCGCGCGGGTCCCGTACTCACTTCGCGCCGAAATCTCAACCTGCTCGGAAACGTACGCCGTGCTCACAGCAAGCAACTGAACCGGTGTCACCACATCCGAGGAGACGTGTTTCAGCTGGCGAAGCGGATTTTGGGAGAACTTGGTGGGATACCAAAGCGCCAGCGTCAGTGTCAGCGACGCGGCGGCTGGCCAAAGCAAAAGCGATCGAAGGACGTCCTTGCGCATCGAAATGGTCATCCATGGATTGGGAGGTACGACGGAGTTGCCAACCAGTCCTTCTGGTTGCCGATGTTGCCGCACCTGGATAGATCGGAAAGAAGCCGCAGTTGATGCAGTTTGCCCAAGCCGGCATTCCCAATCACGAAAGGTCACTCCACCGATGCGATCGACAAGACCGCCATGAGCGATGCGAAGCGTCCGGATCACGCGACTGCCCCCGTCCACGGCTCCCTGGGCGTCGGAATGATGATGACGGGCTAGCGGGCGTTGATTACCCTCTAGCGCATGAACGATTTCTCAAACCAGCGGATCTTCGTAGCCGGCCATCGCGGCATGGTCGGGTCGGCCGTCTGCCGTCGACTTTCGGAACTCCCATGCGAAGTGCTGACGGCAGGGCGGGACGAGTTGGACCTGTGCGACGCCGGTCAAACCGACCAGTATTTCGGCGACCAGCGCCCAACCGCGGTGGTGTTTGCGGCCGCCCGGGTCGGTGGCATCATGGCCAACCAGACCTATCCCGTCGAATTCCTCTCCGACAACGTCTCCATGGCTGTGAATGCGATTCACGCCGCCTACCGCAGCGGAACCACCCGTTTTTTATTCCTTGGCAGCACCTGCATCTATCCTCGCGACGCCGCCCAGCCGATTCGCGAGGAGGCCTTACTCTCGGGGCCTCTGGAGCAAACCAACGAAGCCTATGCGTTGGCGAAGATCACCGGCCTGAAGCTTTGTCAGTACTTCCGGCGACAATATGGCGCCCTGTTCCACAGTGCGATGCCCACCAACTTGTACGGGCCCGGCGATAACTACCATCCCGAGCATAGCCACGTATTGCCCGCACTCATCCGACGCTTTCACGAGGCGAAACTTGCCGGGGCACCGGAAGTGACCCTTTGGGGCACCGGTTCACCCCGACGCGAATTTCTTTACGTCGATGACCTGGCCGACGCCATCCTTCATCTGCTGCGTCTGGAGAACCCGCCCGACTGGGTCAACGTCGGAACGGGGGTCGATCAGACCATTCTGGAACTCGCGCAGTTGGTGGCAGAAACGGTCGGTTACAGCGGTGAAATCACAACGGATCCGTCCCGGCCGGATGGGACGCCAGTCAAATGCACCGACGTTACGCGGCTGCATTCGCTCGGTTGGCGGCACCAAATTGACCTTGATGAGGGGCTGCGTCGGACTTATCAATCATTTTTGTCGGAACAGGGGGCGGGCCAGCTTCGATCGGTTTAACCGCACGAGCCCTTCCGAAAGGTCGGGCCCCGTGGCAGCAAACTTCCTGCGAAGAGGAACGCAATCGAGCAACTGGTTCGCGAGGCGGACCCGCTTTGGCCGATGCCCCGAAAATTCTCAATCGAAGGTTCATCTGATGTCAAAATCGGCGCTGATCACCGGAATTACCGGCCAGGACGGCTCTTACCTCGCCGAGCTCCTGCTTGAAAAGGGCTACCGCGTCCACGGATTAGTCCGCCGCAGCAGCACCTTCTCGACCGAGAGGATTGACCACATCTATCAGGATGTGCACACCGACCCGAGGCTTCTCTTGCACTATGGTGACCTGACCGACGGCCAGGCACTGACCAACCTGGTCCTGGAAATCCAACCCGACGAAATCTACAACCTCGGCGCTCAGAGCCACGTTCGGGTTTCGTTCGACCAGCCGGTCTATACCTTGCAAACCGTTGGTGTCGGCGCCCTGAACGTGCTGGAGGCGGCGCGGTTGCTCAACCGCGAGAAGCCGGTTCGCGTCTACCAGGCGAGCAGCAGTGAGATGTACGGCGACGTTCTGGAAACTCCACAAACGGAAACGACTCCGTTTAACCCTCAGTCGCCCTACGCCTGCGCTAAAGTCTACGCGTTTCACCAGACCGTCAACTATCGCGACAGCTACGACCTGTTCGCCAGCAACGGAATCCTCTTCAATCACGAATCGGAACGGCGAGGCGAAACGTTCGTGACTCGCAAGATCACGCGAGCGGCCGGACGGATCAAAGTTGGCCTGCAGGCGAAACTCTACCTGGGGAATCTTGATGCCAAGCGAGACTGGGGTTACGCCAAGGATTACGTTGAAGGGATGTGGCGAATTCTGCAGCACGATGAACCGGACGACTTCGTGTTGGCGACCGGGCGCACTGAATCGGTACGCGACTTCTGCCGACTCGTTTTCGAGCAACTCGATCTGAAATACGAGGACTACGTTGAGATCGATCCGCGGTACTTCCGGCCCGCCGAGGTCGACTTGCTGCTCGGCGATCCCTCCAAGGCAAAGCAGAAGCTGGGTTGGACCGCAGCGACGGATCTGGAGCAACTGGCTCGCATCATGACGTCTCACGATCTTGAACTTGCCCAGCGCGAGGCACACGCTCAGAGCTTCGTCCCAAGCTGATCGTTCGGCGATCAGTCTGCGTTGGCGGCGGCCCGCGCAACGAATCAAATGCGAAGCGGATCAGTCCCGACGCGCAAAGCGCGCGCCGACAAGGCTTGGCTAGCCCCTTTTTGACGCCAGACTCCTTTTTCGTCCTTTTTGACGTCTGAATCCTTTTTTTGTCGCCTTCTTCCGCCATTTGAGGGCTGACTCCTTTTCCGGTTCTTTTCTGTTCCTGATCGAAATCTTTGGGATTGGCGATCGCTCAGCTCAGGTTCTGTTGGCAGGAACTGGCGGCACGGTGCAGAGCCGGGCTGCCATGGTGTCAGGCCTCCGCTCAGGCCGAAACTCT
This sequence comes from Rubripirellula sp., assembly GCA_029287555.1. Classification (GTDB taxonomy): domain Bacteria; phylum Planctomycetota; class Planctomycetia; order Pirellulales; family Pirellulaceae; genus Rubripirellula. The sequence continues at coordinate 2,976 of JARFQX010000331.1, forward strand.
CGGTGGAATCCGGTCCCCTCCCTCGACGCGCCCTTGCTGGCGAATGAGAATATGCGGCCTGGATGGCTGCTCAACGATGGCAGCGGTCCGCAGCGTTCTGTAGGAGACCCGAAGACAAGATGGCAAAAAAGACTGCGACATCCTTTGAACATGTGGAGCCGATCGGCGATCGGGTGCTGGTTCGCAAGGATGAACCGAAACGTGAAACGCGGGGCGGTATCGCGCTGCCCGACGCCGCGGAGATTCCCACCATCACCGGGCGGATCGTAACGATCAGCGCCGTGGTGGAGAACGACGAGGATCTGCCTCTGCGTCAGTATGACAAGATCTTGTTTCACCCCAAGAATGCCATCCCCGTCGACCTGGAACACGACAACCAGCTGTTCGTCGTTCCCGTGGAAGACGTGGTGGCCGTATTCCGACGGTCCCCCAAGGCGACCAAGGACTAGGCCCGAAAGACGACCACGGAATAGCTCGGCCGAACATCGTCACGCCGACCCCATCCCCCGCAAGATCGATTTTCTCCTGGAGCAGGTTTCATGCGATTGCGAGTCTACTTGAGTTTTTGTCTTTCCGTGGTTTACCTCGGGGTGTCGGGCTGGTCGGCCGAGCTACCCCAGGTTGGCAAACGTGCGGGGGCGAAGCCGCGGAACGTCGTATTCGTGTTGACCGACGATCATCGGTACGACGCGATGGGATTCATGGGACACCCGTTCCTGGAAACGCCGCATCTCGATTCGCTCGCATCCAACGGCGTCCACCTGAAAAACGCGTTTGTGACGACTTCGCTCTGTTCACCGAGCCGTGCTTCGATCCTTACCGGTCTCTACACACACAAGCACCGGGTGATCGATAACAACCGGCTGGTTCCCGAAGGCACGATCTTCTTTCCCCAGTTCCTGCAGCGGGCGGGTTATCAAACCGCCTTCATCGGCAAATGGCACATGGGAGGTTCACACGATGATCCGCGGCCCGGCTTTGATCACTGGATCAGCTTCCGAGGGCAGGGAAACTACTTGCCGCCTGGACCCAAGTACACGCTCAACGTCAACGGGCAGCGAGTCAAGCAGAAGGGATACATCACCGACGAGTTGACCGACTACGCGGTGGAGTGGCTCGAGGAGCAGAAGGATTCGGACCAGCCTTTCTTTTTGTATTTGTCGCACAAGGCCGTCCACTCCAATTTCACGCCGGCCGAGCGTCACGCGGGACGTTACAAAGATGCGGACTTGAGCTTCCTGCCTCGCGGGGAAGAAATCACCGCCGCCAATGACGCGCCGCGCTGGGTGCGGGATC
>JARFQX010000355.1 GCA_029287555.1 Rubripirellula sp.
GCCAATTGGCCGCCGGCAACCTGGTAACCGGGCCCCTGGCGGGTGGCGATCAGCAGCGATTGCGCCTGAGTGCGTTCGGCAATCTTGGGGACAAACTCGACCGGCGCCACGGTTTGCCAAAGTTGGATCTCTTCTTGCTCAGCCATCGGGGCGGCGACTCGGGGGAAAGGTAGAGGGAAAAGAAGCTTGTGCGACAAACCGGACTCCATCGCTTGTCCGATCTGTTTGACTGCACCACTTGGTCAAACGCTCTCGATCCGGGCGATCGTTTCCGCGTGACCGGTCCCATTCTCAAGGAGGGGACAACGTTGCAGCCCCATCATATTAACACGATTACTTTGGCTACAGAATTCCGGGCGCCTTCACATCGATGCCCTTCAATGCCATCTTCAACGCATCTTTGTTTGGGGCGACGGCAAAGGCAGTCGGACGATCAATCAACTCATCGTCGATCAAGCCTTTCAGGCTCATCGTAAAGTCTTGCATGCCATCTTCCTCGCCGATGCGGATGGCGTCGGGAAGCTTGTGATCGTTCCCCTCCAAGACCAGCTTGCGAATCATTGGCGAGAACGTCATCACCTCGCAGGTGGGCACCCGCGGTACGCCCGGCTTGATGCTTCGAAGCAACTTCTGAGCGATGATCCCCTTCATGTTGAAGGCGATCGCCGAACGGATCGCGTTGTGCATCTCCTCGGGGAACAGGTCAAGAATACGTCCGATCGTGGTCGATGCACTCGAGGCGTGAATGGTCCCAAACACCAGGTGACCCGTTTCGGCGGCGTGAATTGCGGTCATGAAGGTTTCTTCGTCGCGAAGCTCACCGACCAGGATGATGTCGGGGTCCTCACGCACGGCATGCTTCATCCCAATTTCAAAGTCCTTGACGTCTTGGCCGATTTCCCGCTGATTGATCAGCGACTTGTCTTCCGTGAAAATGAATTCGATCGGGTCTTCCAAGGTCAAGATGTGCTTGCGGTAAATGCCGTTGATGTAATTCAGCATCGAGCCGATCGTCGTGCTCTTTCCCGAGCCGGTCACCCCGGCCAGCAAGACCATCCCCTGGTCATAGTGGCAAAGTTGCTCGATCGATTCGGGCAGGTAGAGGCCGCGGAAATCGGGGATGAAGTTATTGATTCGACGAGCGACCAAACCGATGTTCCCCAGCGACTTGAGCATGTTGACACGGAAACGCCAACGCACGCCGTCGACGTGGATCGTGTGCGAGAAGTCGGCACCACCTTCCGCCTCGAAGATCAATAGGTTGCGCTCATCCATCATTGGGATCAGCAGGTCGACCATCTCTTCCATCCCGATCGGCGGCCGATTCAAAGGCTTGAGCTGACCCGCCACGCGAACCATTGGCGGCTGGCCAACCTTGAGGTGCAGGTCAGACCCCTCCAACTTGACCAGGGCCCGGAAGACCTTGTCGACCTCCAGCTCTTGCTTGTCGTGAAGCAGGCTCTCTCGCAGTCTGGCGGCGACCGCCGCAGCCGTATCGGTGGTTGGGGCTGGTGCGGGAATCGGAGCGGGATTACCGTTTTTTGGCGACATTTGCGAAGCCTGGAAAAGAAGGGTCGTTGCGTCCAAAGAGAAGGCAGCTTATCCGATCCGATCAAGGAACGAATGATCCATACGATCGATTCTAGGCAAAGCCGGCAAGGACTCAATGAGCCGGTGGACGACCGGGGCCGGAGCGGGGGCGAAAGCGGGTGGAAAAGTTGGGATTTTCGGGCAAACCAGGCGTCCTCGCAGGCGAAAACCGCCGCCGCCTGTTTTCTCATGCCGCCCGGGCTTGGCGGGACTCGTAGAAATCTCGCTCGTGGAACGGCATGCAGAGCGATTGAGCCGAAAGATCGAAGTGGCCGCCTCGCAGCCGATCGATGAACCTGGTCCCGCAAAGATGCTCGTCGTAGAACGTGGCGACCCGGCGACTCAGGCTGAGCAGCTCGTTGTCCGACATCTGATCGATCCGCTCGACCGCTTCAATCAGGCCCCGGCGACCGCGGAAGCAAATCGCCGTCTCCCCGTCCCGAAGGCGTGGCGTCATTCGATCGCCGTACTCGATCAACGGAATTGTCCCGACGCTCATCGCCTCAATCAGGTTGTGACAGAGCGGTTGTCGGCCCCCCGGACAACAGAGAAAGAATCGGGCTCTGGCCAGTGTGGGAAGCCAATGTTCGGCTGAAATCGCCGCCGTGCGAGAATCGATCAGCGCGATCGGCCGCGACGAGGCGTTCGGCCGCAGCGAGTCGTCAATCCGATCCGCAAAACGCTCTCGAAGCGTGTCGAGTAGCTCGAGTCGACTCAGAATACCGAATTCACGTTGCATCCATTGGTCGCCATAGCGAGCCTTTTGTGACCCCGCAAAGAGGATTGCCTGTCGATCGCTGCGCTGGTCACGCAATCGATGCAAATCCGTGCGATCGAGGTGCCGGAGAGTGGCCGGGTGCATCGGATAGGGCATCACCGGTATCGATCGATCGACATGTCGGCCGATCAACATTCGCAGGTAATCGATCCCACGCGAGAACATCTCGGCCAACTCCGTCGCGCGCGGCTGGTAATCGCCGAGGACCAACGCTCCGGGCGGCAAACGTTCGGTCAAGGGAACTCGTTGGACGTAAGACTGGGAGAGCATTTCCCGCCCAAAGATTTTTCGGGCGACGCCTCCGAGCAGGAGATTGCTGCATCGCAGAATCGTGGGAGACCCGGCCCGGTGAGCATGATAGGCGATCGATTGGAAATGCCGCCCACAGTCGAACATTAATTGCGGGGTTCGCAGATCGAGCACCAGCGGACGCTCGTCATATTGCGCCGTCATATCGTCGTGCGATTGGAGCAAACGCCGCGCGCGACGAATGTCGACGGGGTATCGCAAGAGTAATTTCAACCGCATCCGAGCCGTCCGTCCCTGGCGAGGTATCGCGTTTCCACGACTCCTCCGTAGCGAAATCCGCGCAAACGCGTCAAGGCACGCCTGAGGACAGACCGTGCCGCCGGCCGCAAGGCCGCGAAGACTACCGCCTGGGGACAGTCGGAGCTCCAGTCGCCGCCAAGTCTTTTAAGATTCTAGTGCTTTGTCAAACCTTAAATTTTGGGTGGCCGGGAAAAGGGGTCAGACACCAAAAGTGAGAAGCACCCGAAGGGCCGTTCCGGCTTTTGGTGTCTGACCCCTTTTCCCGACCCCGGTTCAACCCCATTTTTAAAGTCTGACAAAGCACTAGCCTTCGACGATGATGCCCATGCTGCGAGCGGTTCCTTCGATCATCCGCACCGCTTGGTCGATGCTTCGCGCGTTCAGGTCAGCCATCTTCTTCTCGGCGATTTCCTTGCACTGATCGAGTGTGACCGTGGCGACCTTGTCCTTGTTCGGAACCCCGCTTCCCTTGGCGATTCCGGCCGCTTGCTTGAGCATCGAGGCAGCCGGCGGACTCTTGGTGATGAAGTCAAAGCTGCGGTCGTTGTAGACGGTGACGATGACCGGGATCGGGGTCCCGTTGTACTCTTTGGTTCGGTCGTTGAAGGCCTGGACGAATTGTCCGAGATTGACCCCGAACTTACCGAGCGAGGTACCGACGGGGGGTGCCGGGGTCGCCTGGCCTCCGGGAACTTGGAACTTCGCCTGACCAGTAACTTGCTTTGCCATGATTCGATATTCGTCTGTAAACGGTTTGTCAGTTCAATAGGAGGGGTGGCCGACGCGGGGGCGAAGGCTACAGCGGTTCGACCTGCCAGTGATCGAGTTCCATCGGAACGCTGCGTCCGAAGATATTGATGATGACCGTCACGCGGCCATTGGCTTCGTCGACACCGTCGACTTCCCCTTCCTGGTTCTCGAAGTTACCTTCCTTGACGCGCACGCGGTCTCCAACTTTGAAGGGGATGCCGATCTTGATCGGAGCTTCTTCCTCTTCTTCTTCGTGTGGTTTGGTGATGAAACGTTCGATGTCCGAGGATTCCATCGGCATTGGTTTGCCCGCGGCGCCGGTGAAGTCGCTGATCCCGTTGGTCTCGCGAACAAGGAACCAAGTGTCATCATTGATGATCATGTTGACCATGATGTAACCCGGCAATAGTTTCCGCTTGGTGATTCGGCGTTTGCCGTCTCGCGTGAAGGTTGCCACGTCTTCGGTGGGGACGACGATGTCGCCGAAGAACTCGGACATGCCTTCCATCTTGACTCGCTTCCGCAGGGCATCAGCGATCGAATCCTCGCGGTTGAAGGCCACCTTGAGGATGTACCAATCCATCTTCGGTTCGTCATCCGCCTCGCCCTGGCCCGCGACCGCCTTCTTTTCTTCGGCGACCGGTGCCGGCGGGGGCAGCGAGGGAGCCGACGCTTCCTCGGCTTCCGGTTCTGAATCCGTTTCGCCCTCCGGCGCAGCCGACGTTTCCAAGTCGTTCTGCTCGTCGACTTCGGCCGCGGCGTCCTCCGCACGGACCTCGACCGACTCGTCACTTTGGACTTCAGGCGTCGGATCCGAGTCGTTCGGTTGCTGGGTGTCTTTCGAGGCGTCGGCTTCGTTCACGTGCTTACACCGAATGGGGTGTCGTCGGGGCGATGGAAAGGAAACGGGACGGATCGGTCAGGAAGCTGGTGCGATTCGCGATGAACCGCGCCCCGGTCATGCGGTCACACCAATGAAGCTGAACACTCGCTGCCAAATGATGTCGAACATGAAGAGGGCAATGGCCAGGAAGAAGATGGTAAAGATAACAACGATGGCGGCACGAATGAGCTCGTCCTTGCTCGGCCAAGTGACCTTGTTCATCTCGGCTTCGACTGCGATCAGGAAGTCGGCGAAGCGAGGCCAATTCACCAGCCGATACCCGAACCAGGCAC
>JARFQX010000357.1 GCA_029287555.1 Rubripirellula sp.
CACGCTCGGAGCGCGGCGGCAGGCCGCATCGGCTTCGGCCGGGCGTCCGGTCAACAACGCTTGCCTGACGGTCTCACTGACACCCTCAGGCAAGACCTCGCTGCGACGCAGCGTCATGACCTGGTCGAACAACAGGTAGGCGGCGGCGACGCTCAAGCCAATCAGCACCAATAGAATGACCAAACCGACGATGCCGCCGCTGAGAACCACGTCAAGCAACCCACCCTGCTCGGCCGCCGCGGGCTGGGCACTGCCCGAACCCGAAGCCTGTGCTATCAGAGAAAGATCAAAGAACTGAATCGACGGGTTCATCAAGACTCCACTTCGGCAGCACCCGCGGACAACAGGAACTCCGCATCGGCAAGCAGCGGTTCGTCCCAACGGAGCTGGAGAACGCCTTCGCGCTGCAGCGCGGTGATCGTTTCCTGGTGCCGCTGGCGAATTCGTTGTTCCGCTCGATAAACGCGACGACGTCCTTGCGCTAGCGACAATACCACCATCGCGAACAATGCAGTGGGGAGCACCGACAACAGAAAACTCGTTAGCATCATTGATAGATCGGGGCGAGGAAACCGCTCGAGATTGCCGGCAAACTCTCGAAGGGTCGCGTAACTTGCATCGAAGTATCCTCGATAGAGCGCCACAATGGGACCCGCCATGAGAAACCAGAAAATCGCGGTTCCAATCAAACCGGCCATGACGGCAGCAAAACGCGACAGTGCAACGCGGTCAACTTCTTCATCGAAAATCCGTTGAGAACTTTCCTGAAGAGAGTCGAGTCCGGAAAGATAGGCAACCTGGGACTTGCTGGTGTGCAGGGAATAGTTGGATACACCCGTACTGCGATCGTGACGAAGCTCGGAAAGCTCGTCGCGAAAACGAGCCGCCAAGGGGCCCAAGCGATCGGCAACGGCCGCGGCGCTGCGTTGCCGAAGACCTTCGCGAATGTCTTGCACGGCTCCCCGATCGATTGACAGATTCTTCGTGCTGGTCCAAACCGCACCGATCAGCGATGGCAGGGACCCCGAAAGAGACATCAGAACGCGATCCCAAGCGCCGTGCGTGAGGTTGAGTAAAGCGAGCAAGGATCGATAGGGAAACCAAAAGGCCGCCGTATCGGTCAGCAAGCTCAACCGCAGCCGCGACCTGATCGCCGCGCGAAGGGGTCCCCCCAGGCCAACCAACGATTCGGCGATCTCTTGAGGCAGTGCCCTAGCCTCATCGTTCAAGCGGGCGACCGCGGCGGTCAAGCCGGGCAATTGATCGCTGAGCACCGAATGCAGGGCGGCGCGAAACCGAGCGTCGAGCGCCGCCAGCCGTGCACTGCGACGTCGATCCCCCTCCCACGACGTGCCCAGCATTTCACCAATCGCATCGCTGACCTGCGCCGCGGCCTGCTGGCCCACTTCCACCTCGCTTCGCCCTTCCACGTCGAAGTCGTCGATCATGACGGCCGGCGCGATCACGCTGGTCGGTGCGGCGTGACGAAGACGTGACGCGAGAGAATCGACATCCGCCGAAATCGAGTCGTCGTGGTGTCGAACGGCGTTGACAACCGGGATCACGATGGTTCCCTCACTCGCTTCGGTCAACATGCCCACGGCCTGGCTGCGAATTTGGTCGCGACGAATGACGACGACCAGCACCGAGGCGAGCGACAAGGCTCGAGCCGCCACGCGCGCCACCGCTCGCCGGTCATCGGTTGACCCGGGTGCATCAACCAAGACGTACGAAGTGCCGATCGATTCCATGTCCGACGCCTTGCAGTAAATGTACTGCTCCTTCATCGAATCGAGATCGGCGGGTGGTGAAGGTCCGATCCAGACCAGTTTCTCGGTCGCTTCGTCGGCGTTGTTGCCCGTGACGATCGATGATGCGGCGGGCGATCGTCGCACCAACTGCCTGATCAACCATGACTTGCCCTGGCCGGTCGGACCGACTACCGCAACGACTAGCAAGCCACTACTTCGATCTTCGAGGATCATTCGGCGAGCTTCGTCATGGTCGTCACACAACTCTAAGACTTCTCGACCCGTCGGGCTATCGGATAACACATTGGATGCGGCGCGTCGAACACGATTGAGAAACTCGAAACCTGGTTGCCCCAGTGCTGTCTGGCCGCCATTCACGTGGGTGGCGGCTCGGCCGCTTGGATCTTGCGCGTCGATCGATGGCATCGCTTCGTTCATGACTTTGTTTGTCCATTTCGAGTCACGACTCGTTGCAACTCCTGGCGAAACTCATCGCGAAGCTGGTAAAGCGGCAACGAGCTTCCCACTGGCTGGCGAACCACAATCTTCGCCGGAACCACTGGCTCGGGACTTCCCGCCACGATGATCATCGGTGGATCCTCCACACGGGCGAGGCCGAAGGTGTCGCAGAGCACGGCGTGAAAATCCGCCAGCTGCTGACGAGCCGCCTGATGACCGACATTCCGAGTGTTCTGGCCTCCGGCCCACAGCGCTGAGAGCGTGGTCAGACCGGCGGCGGCGAATAGCTCGGGAATCGAAGCCGAAGCGATCAGGTGGGTCGTACCAAAATCGATGGGGATCATCATCACGCCGCCAAAGGTGGCCAGCATGGCGGCCAGCGGGGTCAGTCCTGCCGCAAGCTTCTTGTGCGTCGGAACTTCCCGCCACATCTCCCGCACCGCCTCGTCGAGCCGTCTTGGATCAAGCGAGGTGAAGTCGTCGCGTTCGAACCGGAGAATCGCCGCCTCGCATCCCTCGCACCAGGCCTTGGGGCCGGCCTCGCCCGTTTCACTCTTCCAATAGCTCATGGAGCTGACGCCACCATGGCGCTCGATCGCCTGGGCCAATCGCTCTGGCTGTCTCTTATACACATCTGACGCCTGCCGACGAATCGAGTCGCGGG
>JARFQX010000379.1 GCA_029287555.1 Rubripirellula sp.
TTTCTTCGTTCGCACTGCCGTACGCCGCGATCGGGCAAACCTCGCCCGCATTGATGGCCTCGCTCGACGAGGCTGGGGAAACGATCACGATTCGGCGCGGGTCGCAAACCGAACCGTTGGTGACGCAAATCGCCAAGCCCGGTTTTCGACCCTACCTGCACCCACTGGTGGCGCCCGATGGAAACGGCGTCTTGACGGAGCTCAGCCCCGGACACCACAAGCACCAAACCGGACTCTACTGGGGTTTCACCCGTGTCAATGGTCGAGACTATTTTCATCATCCCGGAGCGGATTATTGGCGGCGAGTCTCCGTCAACGTTTTGACGGCCGAGGCGCGCAGCGCGGGCGACCCCGTGCAATGGCAAACCGTTTACGATCTGCTCGGCGACAATGGCGAGGCGATTTTGCGCGAATCACAGATCTGGACGATCCGTGATCTCGGGGACCACTACGAGATGGACCTGGATTGGCAGGGCGAGGCGATGGTCGACGTGACGATCGGTCGCTACGACTACGGTGGGCTGTTTCTGCGGATGCCATGGAAGCCCGGGATTCAAGGCCAAGTTACCAACAGTGCGAGGCAAGTTAACGCTCGAGCCGAAGGAGGCCGTGCTGTTTGGCTTGATGTTGGCATGCAGGTCGATGGGCGAGACGACCTGGCTCACATCGCGATCTTTGACCATCCGGGCAACGATGGATTCCCTCTGCCATGGCGAGTCGATGGACAAATGGGCGTCGGCCCGGTCCGCGCACGGTTGGGGGATTGGTCGATCGAAAAGGGCCAAACCGAGACGATCCGACATCGATTGGTTGTCTACACCGGCGATTTGAACAACGTGGAATTGACCCAGCAGTGGTCGGAGTTTTCGGGACAACGAATGGCTTGGGCCCAGTGGCAGTTGGCTCAGCAAGAGGGGCGCGAGGCCGAGTTCTTGACACCGCAGCGCGCCGTCGAAAGCATGACGCTTCAGCCTGGCTTTCGGGCAAACGTTTACGCCTCCGAACCGATGCTGACTCAGCCGATGGCCTTCTGCTGGGACGCCAAGGGTCGGATGTGGATTGCCGAGAACCGTGATTACGAAACCCGCGGCAGCGGTTTCTCGGGTGACGGTGGCAGCCGCATCTTGATTCTCGAGGACACCGATCGCGATGGAGTCGCCGATTCGCGCAAAGTCTTCTTGGAAGGAATCCCATTTCCCGCTGGGATAGCCGTTGGCATGGGAGGCTTGTGGCTCGGTGCGCCGCCGAATCTGCTCTTCGTTCCCGACCGCGATGGCGATGATCGCGCCGATCGCGATGACATCGAAGTCCGCCTGACTGGTTGGGGCATCCGCGATCGGCATGAAACGCTGAACAGTTTCTTGTGGGGGCCCGATGGTTGGCTCTACGGTTGCCAAGGCTTCGCGACCCCTTCACGCGTTGGAAAGCCGGCTGGGTCGGGAAAGATCTATCAACATCGTGATCCTTTTCCCGAAGAGATTCGATTTGAAGGGGAACCGATCGACATCAACGGTGGCGTTTGGCGGTACCATCCGACCAAGGATCGTTTTGAGGTGGTGGCACACGGCTTCAGCAATCCGTGGGGGATTGATTACGACGACAAGGGCAACCTGTTCATCACCGCTTGCGTGATTCCCCACCTATGGCACGTTATCCCCGGAGGCATCTATCACCGCCAAGGCGGCAGTCACTTCAATCCGTTCGTCTACCGCGACATCCAAACGATCGCGGACCACCGCCACCGTTCGGCGCACGGCGGCGCGCGAGTCTATTTGTCCGATGCGTTTCCGCCCCAGTATCAGGGTCGCATCTTCATGGCCAACATTCATGAACATGCGGTGCTGACTGACATACTCGAGCCCAGCGGAAGCGGATTCGTGGGGCACCACGGGGACGAATTTGCACTGGCCAATAATGCCCAGTGGATCGGCTTCAGCATGGAGATTGGCCCCGAGGGCGCCGTCTACGTGCTCGATTGGCACGACGCGGACATCTGCGGCAAAGACGTCCTGAACAAGGACACGGGGCGAGTCTTTCGTTTCACACCGGAAACATCGACAGCGGCAAATTTCCGCGGCCGCTACGCTGACTTAACAAAGCTTCCGGATGTGGACCTGGCGGAAATGCAACGAGTTCCAAGTGCCTGGCATGCGCGACATGCGCGGACCATTCTGCAACAACGCGCCTCGATTGGTTCCATCGATCCATCGGCCATCGGGTTGCTTCAAGCGATGCTCGACGACGACGAGCCAACCGGCTTGCGACTGCGCGCGATTTGGAGTTTGCACGTGACGGCTCAGCTGCAGAGCGCCGAGTTGCTTGACTTGCTTCAGGATACCGATCCCCACGTCCGCGCGTGGTCAATTCAGTTGCTTTGTGAAGATTTCGATCCACCGCCCGAAGCGATGAATCGATTCGTCTCGATGGCCCACTCGGACGCCTCACCCGTCGTCAGGCTTTACCTCGCCGCAGCCGCCCAGCGATGGCGCGGCGACGCAGGCACCGAAGTCCAATGGCAGGTGTTGGAAGCGTTGGCGCGTCACGGCGAAGATGCGGACGATCACAACCTTCCCAAAATGATCTGGTTCGCCCTCGAGCCACTCGTCACGACCGATCCAGCGCGCGCCCTCGTTGTGGCCCGGCGAAGCGAGATCCCAATCCTGACTCGCTTCATCGGTCGCCGGTTGGCCGATGATCAACAGTTCGCCACACTCGTGAAGCGAATCGATGCATCGGACGAATCGGTGACGCAGTTATTGCTGCTTGGACTGCGTGACGCCCTCGAAGGTCGCTTTGATATGAAGAGTCCGGAGGGATGGTCGGAGCTTTATCCCAAACTGTCGGCATTGGGCGGCGAAACCGCGAAGATTGCTCTGCAACTGTCCCAACAATTCGGGGATAGCGTGGCCGCCAAAGCGATGCTGGCGACGCTGCAGGATCGTACCGCCGATTTGGATGACCGTCGCGCGGCATTGCAGGGATTGGCCGGGAGGCAGCGCGACGAATTGAAAACTCAACTGGTAACGCTGTTGGACGACGGCGAACTCCGGCGAGACGCCATTCGGGCGATCGCCTCGTTCGATGATCCGACATTAGCCACCGCTTTGCTAGAACGTTACCACGAACTTCCGCAAGCCGATAAGCAAGAAGTCGTGCATACGCTGGCATCAAGAAGTGGCTACGGTGACGCACTGACCGATGCGATCGCACGCGGAGATGTCCCCAGACGCGATGTCCCTGCCTACGTCGCCCGCTTGTTGCGACGAGTCGTGGGCAACCGCTTCGTGGATACCTGGGGAACGATGGAAACCCTTGGGGCAGAAAAGGAAGCGATGTTCAGCAAGTATCGAACGCTTCTTACCCCCGAGAGCATCGCGCGCGGCAACGCCTCCGCGGGCCGGGCAATCTTCAACCGCACCTGTGCCGCCTGTCACAAGATGTTTGGCCACGGGGGTAACATCGGCCCCGACATCACCGGCGCGAATCGCACGAATCTGGAATACCTACTCGGCAACATCTTGACACCCAGTGCGATCATTCAGGACGACTACAAAATGCACATCATTCTGACCGACGACGGACGCATCTACTCCGGAATCCCGGCGAGTGAGAATGAGCGGCAGCTTAGGCTACGCATCGCCGACCGCGACGAGCCGATCACCATCGCCAAATCCCAAATCGAATCGCGAGAGATCGCGGCTGTCTCGATGATGCCCGAAGGGACGCTGCAGTACTTAGCGGATCAAGAGGTGATGGACCTGTTCGCCTACCTGCAGAGCCTCAAGCA
>JARFQX010000401.1 GCA_029287555.1 Rubripirellula sp.
GACCGATGGCTCCGCCGGTCATCACCAGCGAACACGCCAAGAATTGGTGCCTTTGCGACGCTCCGAGGCAGCCCGTGCTGGAGAAGTCATCGGAGCCGCCTATGAAACGTGGGACTTTCCTGATGGTGCCCTCGAAGCAACGCTCGATGTCCGTCACCGGATCATCCAAGAAATCCGCGAATTTCAACCCGACCTGGTTTTGACCCATCGGACCTGTGACTATCATCCCGATCATCGTGCTGTTGGACAGTGCGTCCAGGATGCCTCCTACATGGTGACCGTGCCGCATGTCGTTCCCGACGTCCCGGCTCTTCGCCGAGATCCCGTCGTGGCTTACCTGCCCGATCTGTTCCGGCGCCCTTCGCCAATGCGCGCCGACGTGATTCTCGACATCTCGGACCAGATGGACACAATCGCGAAGATGCTCGCTTGTCACCGCAGCCAACTCTTCGAGTGGCTGGCCTACCATGACGGTGTGCTTGACACGGTTCCGGAAAATGAGAGTGAGAAACTTGCCTGGGTGCGAGCCTGGGTTGAGCCGCACATCCTTCGCAGGGCTGAGCGATTTCTAGAGGACCTCGTCACGCGGTTTGGTCAGGTCGAGGGCAGCGCCACGCAGTTCATCGAGTTCTTTGAAATCAGCGAGTACGCGTCCCAACCGGACCAGCAGCGGCTGCGCGAGTTGTTTCCCCGAAGCGTCTGATGAATCGAAGCGTCTGATGAATCGAAGCGTCTCAGAGTGAATGGCAATGAACGACACTAGCTTCGCACGCCGATTGACCGCACCCCTGGTCGTCACCTCATTGTTGGTGGCCTCGCTCTTGACCGTGCCCACACTTGGACAGGATACCGGGGCGGAATTCGTCGAGCCCATTCGTGCAGGTGGTGTTGAGTTTCGCTTCGCGACGCTGGAACAGGCAAAGGAGGTCCTCAAGCAGAACGATTCGTTCATTCAGAATCTGAGTCCTTTCGATCGAAAGGCGCGGATGCGGACGCGGACGGATCCGGGCACGACGGCTTTTGTCGACTTCGTGGCAAACGAGGCGATTGAGTGGAATGCGGCCGAGCGAGAGGCGATTGTTAAGGCGATCGAGTTGCTGGGAGAGCGACTGGAAAGTTTGCATCTGGGGAATTTACATCTGCCGCTCGACGAGCCGATCCTGCTTGTTCATACGACGGGTCGCGAAGAGTCGGGAGCGGCCTACACTCGGGGTTCGTCAATCATTCTGCCACGTGGTAAGACCGGGACACGCAAGCAACCACCATTACGCTTGATCGCGCACGAGTTATTCCATGTGCTTTCTCGGTCGAATCCCGAGTTGCGCGATAAGCTCTATGCGATCATTGGGTTTCAACCAACAGGCGTGATTCGTCTGCCGGCGAGCTTGTCGCCTCGACGGATCACCAATCCAGATGCCCCTCAGGTCGCGCACGCTATGGAGGTGCAATTGTCCGAAGGTCGAACGTCTTTTGTGGCGCCGGTGTTGCTGACCAGGAGCGAGTTCGCCCCCGAGCAACCCTCGCTATTCAGCTACCTCGATTTCAAGTTGATGGAGGTGGAGCGAGCCGAGAATGGAGATTGGATTCCGCACGCCGTTCGGGGCGAGGTGGTTCTTCACGATCCATCGCTACCCGATTTTCACCGTCAGATTGGACGCAATACCGGCTACATCATCCATCCGGACGAGGTGCTCGCTGATAACTTTGTCATCCTCGTTTCAGGCGAATCGGTCAAAGATCAATGGATCGTCGATAGAATGCGCGAGCTTTTGAGCAGCGTGGAGAAGGAGCCAAATCCAGGGCGCTGATCACTACTCGGGACCCGGACGCGGCCGAAGGTGGATTCACGCCCCGCGCGAATGCCCGTGAGTCATTCGTATCGGATATCTTCTACGGCGAGGGCGGACGCGGCACCGGCCGGGGAGAGCAAGGTTTGGCGGGAATGAAAACTCACCAGAAACGCAAGAAGACCCTCTCCGGGCCCGAGAGCCTGGCTCTCCCGGAGGGCAACGACGTAGCGGACTTCTGATAGGTGTTTGCAAAGTGTTTCCTGTCACTCAATGCTTCAATCTAGAGTTGAGCCTGATAGTGCCGGAGGCACGGAATGTGAAAGCCTGGGACGCCAGTCCCACGAATTCGGACGTTTTTTGATTTGTCTCCGCAGCATGCTGCGGAGGCCGGGTTTTACCTGATCACAACCTGGGACTTGCGTCCCAGGCTATAGAACATCATCGCTCCGCGATTCAAGAAAACTGCACAACTTCGAGATGCTTCAACGAGGGACGCCAATCGTTGCGAGAGACTTCCTAGCTCATCGCCGTGTGATGAAGATATCCGCTACGGCGTTGCCCGGAGGGAGAGCGATCCATCAATATCCCGAAACGAAGGCGTGAAATTATCACCATCACTTACCGTGAGCGATTTAGGAAGACGATGAAGTCCTTGAACCGAACTCTCTTGATTCTGTTTTTGATTGTGGCGACCCGCGCACTGGCCGAAGAGCACCCCGGTCGCGTGAGGCATGAGGGGGCGCCAAAGGGAAGCGTTACCGCAGGTGAATTTGGCGATAGCGAATTGTTTCCCGGAACGACACGCGGCTATAGCGTCTACGTTCCGGCCCAATACAGCCCCGATCGGCCAGCCAACTTGATGGTGTTCATGGATGGTGCCGGCTACTTGCGGCCTGACGGGGCGTTTCGCGTTCCCGTCGTGCTGGACAACCTGATTCACCAGCAAGAGATACCGGTGACGATCGCGGTCTTCGTGAATCCGGGAACGATCGCCGCGACGAAGCCCGGGGCAAGCGATCGCAGTAATCGCTCGTTTGAGTACGACTCGCTTGGAGACCGTTACGCGACTTTCCTCATTGATGAGTTTCTGCCTGTGGCGTTGGATGGACTCAAAGTCTCCACCGACCCTGCAGACAGAGCCGTGTGCGGGATTTCTTCCAGCGGTATCTGTGCTTTCACCGTCGCCTGGGAGAGACCGGATCAGTTTGGCAAAGTGCTGAGTCACATCGGTAGCTTCACGAACATCCGTGGTGGCTGGGCCTATCCCGGGCTTGTCCGCAAGACAAAGAACCAGCCGAAGCCGATCAAGGTCTATCTTCAAGACGGCAAGGATGACCTCGATAACCTGCATGGCAATTGGCCACTGGGGAACCAGGACTTGGCGGCGGCTCTGCAGTTCGCCGGTTACACCTACAAGCTGGTCATGACCGAAGGCGGACATAGCGGCAAGTGGGCCGGCGAGGTACTTCCCGATGCGCTGCGGTGGCTTTGGTCCAAGAATTCGGAGTCGACGCATCTGCCAATCGTGGCGACCAAACCCCAATGGGAACCGCATCCCGACGCTGTGCCTCGGGACGACGTTCCGCATGGCGAGGTCGAGTCGATGCCACCTTGGGAATCAGAGATCTTCGGTGGCACGGTTCGCGACTGGTCAATCTACGTCCCGGCAAAATACAGCGACCAAGAGCCCGCGGCGTTGATGATCTTCCAGGATGGTGAGCGGATGCGAAACGTCGAAGGTCGATGGCGGATCCCGGTCGTGTTCGACAACCTCATCGCCAAAGGTGAAATGCCGCCAACGATCGCCGTCTTTATCAATCCGGGACAGGACAAGTCGAAGCCGATGCGAAACAGGAAGTTCTCCAATCGCAGCTACGAGTACGACAGCCTGGGCGACCGATACGTTCGGTTCTTGGTCGAAGAGATTATCCCGGAAGTTGAAAAGCGTTATCGCCTCTCACAGGATCCCGAGATGCGGGCGATCGGAGGTTCCAGCTCCGGTGCAATCTGCGCATTTACCGCGGCCTGGGAGCGACCGGACGTGTTCCGCAAGGTGTATTCCAATGTGGGAAGCTTCACGAATCTGCGAGGTGGCGATGCTTACCCGGGCCTGATTCGGAAGACCGAACCGAAACCGATCCGGGTGTACATGGCCGACACCAGCGGAGACATTGACAACGCGTTTGGAAGCTGGCCGTGGGCCAACCGGCGGATGGCGTCCGCGCTCCGGTACATGGGTTACGACGTCCGTTTTGATTGGGCCGAGGGATATGCTCATAACGCGGACTTCGGCAGTTCACGATTCCCGGATGCGATGAGATGGTTGTGGAGAAGTGAAAAGCACACGCCGGCGTTTGACACCAGTGATGATCTGCGCGGCGATCTCACTCTACTTAACCTGTTGGTTCCGGGAGAGTCGTGGAAGGTCGTCGCCGACAACCTTGGCTTTGCCGACGCACTGTGCTCCGATCAAGAGGGAAACTTATATTTCTGCGATATGCGGGAACCGGCGATCTATCGCATCAATGCAGCTGACGGAACGCGAAATGTGATCGCAAAAGAATCCGTTAGCGGCCTGGAATTGAGTCCCGACGGTTCGCTGTTGTACGGCTGCCAAGGGGCGAAGAATCGTGTCGTCTCGATCAATATCGCCAGCGGCAAAGTTGAGACGGTGGTCGAGGGGGTCAAGCCGAACGATCTGGCTGTCACCAGCGACGGTCTGGTTTTGATCACGGAGACACGTGCCAAACAAGTCACTCGCATTGTTCCGGCAACGGGTGAGGTCACGGTGGTCGATACGGGCATCGCCAGGCCGAACGGAATCGCTCTTTCAAACGACGGAGGCACGCTCGCCGTTTCTGATTCCGGTGGAGAAGTCGCTTGGATGTTCCGAGTGCATCCTGATGGGACGCTCGATGCGAAGCTGCCGAGCATGACGCTGCGACTTCCCATCGACGATCAGGGCGAGTTTAAGTTCAACGAGCCGCCCCCTTACGTCAAGGCTTCGAGAGGGGATGGAATGGCGGTGGACAAGAAGGGACGCTACTACATCACCAGTGCTCTGGGCGTGCAAGTCCTTGATCCCACGGGCCGGCTCTGCGGAGTCCTTCCCAAGCCCGATCGCGACCAGCCGTTGACAACCTGCGTGCTCGCGGGGCCGGACCACCGTACTCTGTACATCGCGCACGGCTCGAAGATCTACAGTCGTCTGCTGAC
>JARFQX010000418.1 GCA_029287555.1 Rubripirellula sp.
TGGTTGGCATCTTCGATTACCTATCACCAGGATTCTTGAACGTTGGCATGCCGATGCAGCAAATGGCCGACGCCTCTCGCGACTACATTCTTCGCCGGACCAAGGAAATGGTGATGAATGATATGCCCCCGAAATTGTTTCGCGACGCTGAACTCGATCTGACGCCGGAGCAGTGGTCAACCTATGAATCAGCAGAAACCCAGGGCGTGATCCATCTCGAAGAACTCGACCACGCCTTGACGATCCAGCATGTTTTTGAGCTGGTGCTGCGGTTGAAGCAGATCTGCAACTTCGATCCCGTTACCGGCGCCAGCGCCAAGCTTGAACGCCTCGTTGCTGACATGGAAGAGGTGGTCGCCAGTGGCAAGAAAGCGATTGTGTTCAGCCAATGGGTCGACAGCATCGACCGAATGCGGCCATCGCTTGAGCGGTTTGGCCCGCTGGAGTATCACGGACGCGTGCCCCACAAACGCCGCGACCAAATCATTGATCGCTTCAAGAACGACCCGACGTGCAACGTTATTCTGATGAGCTACGGTGCGGGCAGTGTCGGATTGAATCTGCAGTTCTGTGAATACGTCTTCCTGTTTGACCGTTGGTGGAATCCCGCGATCGAGGACCAAGCCATCAATCGTGCGCATCGGATTGGAGCCAAGGGCGCCGTTACCGTCACACGAATGCTGGCCATGAACACGATCGAGCAGCGGATCGCAGCCGTCTTGGATCAAAAACGCGAGATGTTCGACATGCTGTTTGCCGATTCAAGCGGCCCAGCGAGCGGAGGCGGGCTGACCCGCGACGAGATCTTCGGGTTGTTCGACCTGCGAGCTCCCTGCGGCAAGAAAGTCGCGTGAGGGAAGGGTGAAGGGTGAAGGGTGAAGGGTGAAGGGTGAAGGGTGAAGGGTGAAGGGTGAAGGGTGAAGGGTGAAGGGTGAAGGGTGAAGGGTGAAGGGTGACGCGCGGCACCTTTAATGCTCACTCTTCATGATTCTGTACGTTTGATTGCCGAGCCGCACGACCACCTCGCGATCTTCGGCGAGGTACGCTTTGTCGGTCTCATCGAGCTCTTCCAGCAGGTCAAAGTAGGCATCGCTGAATTGCGCGATCTCGATCGCCGATTCAACCTGTTTCGCGGTCGCCTCGGAATCAATGTAGCGGCCGCTTCGAAGGAAGAATGTCTTCGATCCGATCCGCCTGACCGGTTCAGAGCTGCGTCGTTGAAGCGACTCCCGCTCATCCGACGGGGTCGCCAGGGCTCGTCCGCCTGCTCGGATGGCGATGCCTCGATTGCCCCCGAGTGAGAAGGAATCCATAGGGGCGTTAATGCCTCCAGCCGCTCCGGCGGGGGCCGCTCGGTCGGCGAGCTTCAGTTGACCCTTCAGGGCGCGTTGCTCAAAAGCCTCCTCGCCTGCCTCGAGGCCGAGTGAGCGGAGTTGGCTTCGAGCGACTTGGCGGCCTCGCCTCATGTCGTCCAAATCGGTTTGCTCTTCGGCAAGGTAAGCGGTGTAAGGCGTGAGGATCCCGTGACGCTTGGACAACACGATCAACTCATCAACAAGTTCATCGTCCTCGCCGTGCAAGTCGATCTCATCGATGATCTGTCCAATCCGTCGTGTCGCCCACAAGCGTTCCACGAAGACATCTTTGCCGCTGCCGGTCTGCCTTGGCAGTTCATCCTCGAATCGGAACGACTGCTGCTTGCCAAGGTAGTCGCCGCTCAGCTCGATTTTTACGCCACCCGGCTTGCGATAGCGACCGACAATCACCAGTTGGTCCCCCGAGAACAGATCGTACATCTCGGGATAGAGTTGTCTCGTTCGGCCCTCCTTCCCGTCGACCAGGATTTTCAGTTTGGCATCGGTCAACGCCGGAGCTCCGATTCGACTCCAAAGCGCTTCGATGGCATCATCCAACGCGGCGCCCGGGCGAACATAGCTAGTCTGACCGAGACAGATACTGGCCAACTTATCGAGCAGGCGGCTATTGACGTCGTGACCCACGCCAAGACTGAATAAACGCGTCCCCTCGTGCAGGGCGTCCTGCGCATTGGCGACGATCTTCATGGTGTTCTTTTCACCCACCGTGGGCTGGCCATCGGTCATGAACATGACGTAGACGGGACCGTCGGCTTGGCTGGCGATCTGTAACGCTTGTGACAACGCCCCGTCGATGTTCGTGCTGCCGCCGGCGAGCATTGAATCGATGTATTCGATGGCATCGGTTCGAGTCGCCTTATCCGCGCCGCTCAAATCGCTGCGAAGGGTCTCGACCTTGCTGTCGTACGTGATCACATTGAACTTGTCGCGGCGTCGGAATCGCTCGACAACTCGACGCGCCGCGCGGCGGGCCTGGTCAATTTTTTCGCCTCGCATGCTGCCGCTGCGGTCGAGGACCAGCACGACGTTCTTTCCCGCTTTGTCACTGCCTCCCGAGGGATCGGGAAACTGGGGCTGGATCATCAACATGAAGTAGCCGTCTTGGTTGGGATCGGGGCGGTAGGGAACCAGTGACATTTGGACCGCATCGTCGCCCGTATCCCACATCAGACGGAAATCGGAATCGGGCACGTGGTTCTTGGCGATGAACTCAAATCTCGCCACGTGCTGGCCATCCCGATCAATCTCAACATCATGTGACGGACTGTAGACGTTCCCCAGGTTGGAATCGCTGCGAACCCTTCCGCGAATCGCGAGTTTGCCAATCGGAGTGCAGGTGTACTTGGCGGGGGAAAGCGGCAGCAACCAATCGCTGAGTCTCCCACGGCGGCGGCACAGTTGGGTGTAGCGTAGGGAAACCGTTCGTTCGGCTCCGGGGGGAACGGGAAAAACCTCGGTTTGAAACATTCCCGTCCCGATCCACTGCACCAAGGCGGGGTCACGACTGCGGCGAACGTAAGATTGATAGATCTCTCGAGCCTTGTCCGCTTCAAGCAAGCGCCCCTCCAACTCCTGGCCATCGACCATGAATGTCATCTGGTCGATCGCCCCTTGGTACGGAAGCGGAAACACGAATCGCACTTGCAGCGTTCTGGACGTCCGGTTCTTGAAAGTCTGGCCGACCTGCACTTCGGCAACCTGGTTCCGAATCGACGCGTCGATCTCTAACCGGGCGATGTCATACAGCACCCCGGGCTCACCCGGACGCGGCCGTGGAATCGGGCGAGGTAATCGATGGGCCAACTCGGGCTGGGACGCAACCAACACGCCTTGAGCGAAGGCTGTTGAGGAGGCCATCACCGCGATCAGGCCGCCGAGAAAAACCAAAGCTGTCATGCACCCACGTAGCATCTCTCGGACCCTCCTTAAGAATCACACGAGGAAGTGATCGCTATCACACCCACCAACATCGGGCCCCCGTTCGAAAATCACTTCGAGACTTGGGGCGGTTCATGGGTAAGAACGAACGAGTCAGTCTTTATCTTAGGAGATTTCGCGAACGTTTTCAGAGAGACGAGCGGCGAGCGGCGAGCGGCGAGGGGTGAGGGGTGAGGGGTGAGGGGTGAGGGGTGAGGGGTGAGACTAGCCGAGCTGTTCGTTCTCGGCGGCATCGCTTTGGCTCGTCGCGCGGATGCCAGCTTTGCTTTCCTCCGAGGCTTCGATCAAGGCAATCACCTTGTCGCCCGGGGTGGGTGCCAGGGGTGAGGCGACCGTGTTGATCCGCAAGTTGCCACTGGGACTGATCACGCAGAGCAAGGTGGCGGCCGAACCGTACCGAGCCAGAAAATCCGCGTAGTCGAATTCCTCGCTCAGCGGCGTGGTCTTGAATTTTGCGCCCCACGCATGCAGTTGTCGCATTCGCGTGTGTGTCAGGTCTTTGTCGAACAATTCTCGCCCCATCAAGTTCTTCGTCATGCCCCGGCGGTAGTGCTGGTTGTCGGGGTTGAACGAGAGTTGGTAAAGGTCGGCACGGTCGAAGAGCGTGCGGCATTCGCGCAGCGCCAGCGAATTCACCTCGTCATTGGGTGTCATCGCCAGCATCTTGCCGATCCCGGTCAGCGTTAGCTCGTCACGCAAGTGTTCGTTGAGGATGTTTCCACAGACCGCCTCGAGTCCCGAAATTCGCGCATTGGAGATCTTGTTGTAGTTCGTGTCGACAAGCAGCACGGAGATCCCCGATTTCTTCAACTCGTTTGCGAACTCTCGGGTCCAAGCATCGGCGCCTGCGATCAAGACACCGTTGGTGCTTTCCTCGGCAAGTCCCAGTCGCTTGGCCAGAGGCGACGCCAACAGGCCGTAAACCGTCACGGTCCCAACAATGACCAGGAAGGTGACCGTGTCGAGTTGTGCGGCAGCCGGGATCCCCAGGTCATCGGCCAGCGGTTCCATCTTGATCGCAAAAACACTACCAACCGCGGCGGCGACAATTCCGCGCGGTGCCAAGGCGGCAATGAACGTCTTCTCTCGCAGGTTGAGTGGAGTTCCCAGCAACGAAACGAAGACGGACAGCGGGCGTACGATCACGATCAACAGAATCAGCAGTCCGACGCCCGGCCAGCCGACTTCGAGAACATCCGAGAGATTCACGCGCGAACCGAGCACGATGAACAGGCAGGCAATCAACAGCGTGCGGAGATTCTCCTTGAATTCAATGATGTGCTCGACGTCAAAGTGCTTTTGATTCGACAGCCAGATACCCAACACGGTCACGGCGATCAGACCTGATTCACCCGCAAAATGGTCGCAGATCGCGAACAATAACAAGCCGAGAGAAAGCGCGCAGACACCTTGCAGATTGTCGGGGACTAGGAAGCGGCGGAAAGCCGCCGTCAGAGCGGCTCCACCGAGCACTCCGGTTGCCAGTCCAACCACCACCGTGCGGAGCAGCAGGACAATCGCCCCGCCAACGCTCGCCTGCGGTTCGGCCATGACCTCCTCAAAAACCAGGACCGCCAAAATTGCTCCGATGGGGTCGATCACGATCCCTTCCCATTTCAACGTCGTGGCCACTCGACGACGAGGACGGACTTGGCGGAGCAGGGGGCCGATTACCGTGGGGCCGGTAACGACCAGAATCGCTCCAAGCAGGGCGCTGAGCCTCCAACCAAAACCGAGCGTGGCGTACGCAGCCAACGCACCACCCGCCCACGTGATCGCCGCGCCAATCGTGCAGAGTCGAAAGGCCGCGGTTCCCGATTCACGAAGTTCGCTCAAATCGAGGGACAAGCCTCCCTCGAACATGATCACCGCCACCGCTAATGAAACGAGCGGAAAAAGCAGCGCAGGGCTGGCACTGGGATCCCCGCCAAGCAATTCGGCGAGCAAGGCGTCGGGCTTCACGAATTGGCCCAAAACCATTCCGAACAACAGCAGCACCAAGATGCTGGGAAGATTGGTTCGCCAAGCCAGCCATTGGGCGGCGACACCGAGCGCCGGCACGATTGCCAGGTAAAGAAGGAATTCCATGCCGAGTTAGCGCTGCGTCGAAAGAGTTCAGTGGTGCAGACCTGTCGCCCGACATTCTAGCGAGAAAGGCCACCCGGGTCGGTTGGGGCTCGCTCAACCCCATGCTGGACGCAAAAAAAGGAAAGGCCTGCCGAAACAGGCCTTCCCTCGACTCGCGACATCGATTGGGAGAGGTGGCATCGCGGATCAATCGGTCATCGCAGCCTGCAAGCGCAGCGGTCTCGAGCGGAGCGGGCGTCCAACCCTTTTCAGCGCCGGTCGGCTAGTCCGTTCAACCTTCCGGGCTACGGTTTTCTCATCGATTGTAGATGTAGACCGGTACGTAGAACTTGGGATTGGTATAGCGACTGCTCATCATCGGCACGGCGTTCCAGCGCGGGCGAAGCGGTTCATGCCCCAACCAGAGGTTGTGTTCCAAGCGGGCGACCCGCTGGTTCGCTCGATAAATAGCGCGTGCCGTTCGAAGCTCTTGGGGAGTCATCCGTCGACGAACGTAGTCTTGGCTCGGGTGTCGCGCACCTTCACGCTGATCGAACCGGGGAAACCGTTGATCAGTCCGAACCGGCGTTTGCTGGCGAGGCTGCAGTTCGGGACGCTGCTCGTCGAGACTTTGGGCATTCGCTTGGTTGCCCAGCCACAGGCCGCCAGAGACGGTGGTGATCAGAGCGACCGAGAGGAGGGATCGGCGGACATTCATGGCAATTCACGCTGTGGACGGGGCGTAAGTGGATCTTCGAGGTGCTGGTGTTGGAGATCGGCCGCGCGCCGACGGAAACTCCACGCTCATCCGCAAAGCTTGCCTAGGTTCTGTGCCTTCCGTTGATAAACAGTCGGATTATCGCGGTCGTCCAGTTTGGCATCGCGCCCAGCCGTGCTCCGATGGAGGGAGAGCCCACCGAAGACCTCCCGTCGGAAACAATCTTCGATTAACCTGAACAACTCATGGAGCCTCAACAGGACCACCGAGCTGCAACGCAAGCCTTGCCCCTCGCGGTCGTTCCCTTTCCGCCACTCGATCCTTTCCATCCCCATATTTAGGGAGTTTTTTTCAGTGAACACCATTGTTTCTCGTTTGATGGGCCTGGTGGCCGTAGCCGTGATGACCTTGTCGGTTGGCTGCGCCCCGCCCGCTCCCACCGATGTCGACGTTTCCACGTCGACTGATACATCGTCGCCCTCGGAACCGACTTCGAATGTCACGTCATCGAATGTGACGACATCGAACGTCACGGCGATCGCTGAGACGCCAGTGATCGAGACGCCGGCCGAAGAGCCCGAGGTGGAAGAACCCGCAGCTGATGGAGCAGCGGCTGAAGACGCCGATGCCGACGAAGCAGCGGCTGAGGAAGAAGAGTCCGAGGAGTAATTTTCGCTCCACGGCTTCGAAGATTGCAGATTTTTCTCAAAGCGGCGAACGACTCTTGAACGTCAGTCGATACACCGCGCTGCCCGCTGGGGCAACGCGGTGCTAAGGTTGGTCTCGACACAGTGGCGAACGCACTAAATAAGCGTGCGCGATCGTGGAACAGTCCGGAACTTCTCGTACGCGCTCAGTCGCTCGCGACGGTGCTCGTGCTCGAATCAATCGACGCGGTTGTTACCATCCTTCTCGATTACGAGCACCGCTTCGCTGAGCACGAGCACGACTAGCAATTCATCCTTGCGCACCCCTACTCAGGCGACGGGCTTCTTCATGAATTCCGTCTCCGCTGCGATGTCGCTGCCGTCCGGCGTTGCATCGCTATCAATCTCGAACCACTCTTCTTCGAATTCAAGGTAACCGCCTTTGCCCTCGGCCGCTCGCTTGAGTGCTACGTTGGTGCCCAGTGCGATCACCGCGTCGCCCATCGCGACCTCAGGATAACAGCGCGGCCGGTTCTCCTTGTCGGGATTGCGGATGCAGTAAGCCCAATGTTCGATCTCCTCGCGATACCCGCGCGAAACTGGCCCGGAGTCGGCCGCTTGCGCGACGGGCGCCGAGTAGTCCCCGCTGGCACTGGTGTCGAGCACA
The DNA here is from genome assembly GCA_029287555.1 of Rubripirellula sp. GTDB lineage: Bacteria > Planctomycetota > Planctomycetia > Pirellulales > Pirellulaceae > Rubripirellula. The sequence goes on from JARFQX010000418.1 coordinate 7,414, forward strand.
TAGCCTCCCGACTGCTTCGAAACGCCGACCTTGCTGCTGGTATCACTGTTAAGGTACAGCAAAACGTCGGTTTCCTTGTCGAGGATCAAGGTTCCTTTGGAGCCGAGGACCACTTCGCCCCAGCCTCCGAACCCATTGCCGTTAATCGAGGAATAGGTCACGACCACTTTCTTGTTGGGATCGCCCTCGTAGCCGGGAATCGGCCCGACCCGCTCCAATTCGTTCGTTCGATCGTTCCGAACGCTGGCGGGATAGTTCTCGATGCGGTCGTAATAACCGACGTCGAAGGTCTTGGAGTATTCCGGACCGGGGAACTCAAACATGCAGTAAACGTGATCTTTGGCATCACGATCCAGCGGCATGATGTGTCGACCCCCGACCGCGTGCACGCTCAACGGGTGGACTTTCTTGCCATCATCCCTCAACGAACTTAGGAAGATGCTGACGGCATCCAACTGGTGCGAGCCAAGTTCGGCCATCAAGCCGGCACCGGTTCGCTCGAAGAGTCGCCAGCGGTGCAGTTCGTCCATCGCCGTGAAGACCTGGTCGCCAACGGTGAAATCCTGGTAGCCGAATTCTTTCGGATCGACCTTCTGGTCCCGGTCCCACGCCTGAAACATGGCCAGCTCTTCCTGCAACCGGGCAATGTCATCGGGGTTCGTCGCCGTTTCCAGTTGCTTCTTGCGATTGCGAAGGTCGCCCGCGATTTTGTCGAAAATCTTTCCGCTGGCGTCTTTCTCGCCACCGGGCAGCGGCATCTTCCAACTGTCGCCCCCGGGGAGGTTACCGCGATGCCATTGAGCGCGGATATGATGCAGTTGACCGAGCAGACCCCAGCGGATCAGGTTGACCGCGTTGTCGTACTTGACGTTGTAATGGCGTTGGTGTCCGGTCGCCAAATGAAGCGGATTGCCATCCTTGTCCTCCATTTCACCGGCCATCCGTGACATCACTTTGCACTGCGCGACATTGTGAGCCATCAGCTTTTCGGTCAGCACATGCAGCCCGCGATTCATCGCTTGGGCGGCCACTGGCGCGTGCAGCCAAAGGGGTAAGGCGATGATCACCGCCTCGATGTCCGGATCATCGAGGCAAGCCATGATTCCGCCGTTGGTCGAATCATAGACCTTCACATTTCGACGCGCTTCCGCTTCGTCCTTGTAGCCCGCCACTGTCATCAGTCCGGGGCGTCGAGTCAGTGCTGATGCGCTGGACCAATCGCCGTGAAAGGCGCGATGGATGCCGAAGGGACGGATGTCGCAGATCGCTTTGACGTCGACGTATTCGGGATTGCAGCCTCCGATCAGTACATTCCCTTCGTCGCCTGTGCCAATGACGGCAACCCGTACGGGGTCGTTCACCTTTCCGTAGCCGAAATACATGGCGCCGAGGCCCGCGCCACTGACGGCACCCGCGGCGACAATCCCCCGCAGGAAATCGCGGCGATTGACGTCGTAGTAACTGCCGACCGCCGAGTAATAATTGTGTTCGCCAACTTCGCGTTGTTCGCTCGAAAGCTTGTCGACCATGGCTCTATTCCCTCCGATAGTGAGGTGATGCAACTTGTTGGGATTTGTGTAGGTTCAGGATCGGTGCCCGGCCAGGATTACTCGTCTTCGGGCTCGCCGCCCCAAACACTGCGGACAATCAGGTGCAGGAAGTAATCGATTCCCGCAAAACGGCCCGCCCCGGTTCCCGCCAAGACCAGACAGGCCATCGATTCGATCAGTTGATAGTAGGT
>JARFQX010000420.1 GCA_029287555.1 Rubripirellula sp.
ACTTTTTCGCTTCGATGGTTTCAGTGGTGAGATGGTTCCCCAATTCAAGCTGCGATTTGCTTCCAGCAAGCCGGAAGTTCGCACCTTGAGTGAATCGACCGGCGTCGCGGAAGCCGAGCCGGTCGCCGCCGGACCAGCGGCGGTTGCCGAGACCGACTTCCTTGGGTTCTTGGGTAATTCGCGGACGGGAGTCATCGCTGACCTGGAGTTTGCGGTTCCCAAATCGGCCGAGTCGGTCGAGTTGCTTTGGAATCAAGGTGTGGGGGCAGGTTGGTCGTCTTTTGCGGTCGTTGGGGACCGAGCCATCACCCTTGAACAACGTGACCAAGAGGAGTGCTTGACTTGTTACCGCTTGCTCGATGGTGAATTGTTGTGGATCGTTCGTCACGAGGCAGTCCATCAGAATCCAATGGGAGGGATTGGACCTCGAAGCACGCCGACGATCGCTGGTGATCACGTCTACGCTCAGGGGGCGACCGGCACGCTGTGGTGTGTCAATTGGAAGACCGGCGAAACACGTTGGTCGGTTGACCTGCTGGATTTGGCGGGTTGGGACCAAACTGCTTCCGAGGCGTTGATTTCCTGGGGGCGTGCCGGTTCGCCTTTGCTCGTCGAGGGGCTGTGTGTGATTCCCTACGGAGGTCCTCCCAGCAACGAAGCGACGGGACGCAGCTTGATGGCTCTCGCGGCCGACACGGGGGAGATTCAGTGGATCGCGGGGGAGGACCAAATCAGTTACGCGTCGCCGTGCCTGATGACTCTGGCCGGTGAGCGCCAAATCGTTTCGGTCAATGAGCAGACCATCACCGGACATCGAATCGAAGATGGCCAGCAGCTATGGCAATTCGAGTGGTATGGACAATCCAATAGCGGAGCCAATTGTTCGATGGCTGTTCCGACCGGCCAGGACCGGTTTCTGATCGGCAAGGGGTACGGCGGGGGAAGCGCGCTGGTCGAAATCAGCAAGACTGCGGACGGTTTGATGACGGCCGAATCGGTTTGGCAGTCGAATCGGGTACTGAAGACGAAATTCACGCATGCCTGTGTCGATGGTGACACAGCCTACGCGATCAGTAACGGGTCGCTTGAAGCGGTATCGATTACTGATGGGGAACAGTTGTGGCGTCAGCCGCGCGGAGGTCGACTCGGCCAGGGCCAACTGTTGTTGGTCGGCGATGTTTTGGTCGGACAGTCGGAATCGGGGGAGGTGGTGTTCATGGACGCCGATCCGGCAGCCTATCGCGAACGGTTACGATTGCCCGCGATGGAATCGAAAACGTGGAACATTCCCACCATCGCCGGCCGTCACCTGTTGGTCCGCAACGATCGCCAAGCGTTTTGTTTCCTGTTGCCTTCGGCAGAGTAGTCCAAAGCTTCGAGGTGGCAAAGGCTCGATGCTGACGCTTCTCGAGCTGGCGGTGCTACTTTGCGAGCTTGACAATTTGTCCCGTCTGCGCCGATTCGTAGATCGCTCGGATCACTTCGACGCTGCGACGGCCTTGGTGACCATCGACCGCCGGTGGCCGTTTTTCATCAATGGCGGAGATGAAATCCTCGAACACCATGGTATGGCCGTGATGGTCGATCGCTGACGGATCGGCTGCACCGCCTCCTGACTCGGTCCGGCCTTCCATCCGCTGGCGGATGGCTGCGTCTTCATCGGTTTCATCCGCAAAGTGCCACATCTTGAGGTCTTCTTCTTCCAGGATCGCGGTACCGTTGCTACCGCTGATTTCGATCCGCTTGAGCGCTCCTGGATAGGCGGTGGTCGTGGCTTCGATGACGCCGAGTGCTCCCGATGTGAACTTCAGGTTAGCCACCGCGACGTCCTCGACCTCAATCCGTTCATGGGTCAAAGTGGCGGTCATCGCACTGATTTCCGCAACCCCACCCATCAACCACAGCAACAGGTCGACCGAATGAATTGCCTGGTTCATCAGCGCGCCACCACCGTCCAGCTGCCAGGTGCCTCGCCACGCTCCGCTGTCATAATACTCTTGGCTGCGGTACCACTTGACGTAGGCGTCGCCCAGCGTGACTTTGCCGAAACGTCCCGCTTCGATGGCCTCTTTCATCAACCGGCTTGACTCGTGGAAACGGCTTTGAAATGTCACCGCCAGTTGAACGCCAGCTTTTTCACATGCCTGGATGATTTGATCGCAGCGCTCGGTTGTCACTTCGAGCGGTTTCTCGATTAACACGTGCTTGCCAGCCTCGGCCCCAGCCAGGGCGGGTTCGAGATGGGCTCCGCTGGGCGAGCAGATCGAAATGGCGTCGACTTCCGCCTCGGCAAGCATCTGGTCGAGCGACTCAAAGGCTCGGCAGCCATTCGCCTTGGCGAATTTGTCCGCGTATTCCGGGAGGCGGTCGGTGCAGCCCACCAGATGTCCGCCGGTTGCATCGGCGATCGCCTTGGCATGAAAGTTCGCGATCATCCCACACCCAACGATTCCAATTCCGACGCTCATGAGTTCTCTCTAACGTGTCCGACGACAATTCCTAAACAATCAAGAGGCTGAGTTTAGGAGCGTCGATCCGCTCCAGCAAGCTGACGAAAGGGGAGAAAGGCAGTGGGGCAGTGGTTGGGTCGCCAGCAATCGGCAGGAATTCGATGCGTTCCTCGGACATCTTGATGGACCGGGTTTGGCAGTTGGAGCAGGATCACTTTCGCAACGCGAAAGGAGTCGTCTTCTCTCCGATCACCCGTCGGGTCACACTCGAACAGGACTCGACGGCGCCTCATCCCGAGGTG
>JARFQX010000559.1 GCA_029287555.1 Rubripirellula sp.
CTTTGATGAAATCGTTGGCTGGGGAGACATGTGCATCGAAGTGATTGATCAGGGCCGAATGCCTCCGTGGCACGCCAGTCCAGACTTTGGCTCCTTTTCCAACTCACGACACATGCCCGAGAAGGACAAACGAGTGTTGCGTCGTTGGGTTGAGGCTGGGATGCCTTATGGCGACTCGGATGACCTGCCACCGCCGGCCGAGTACGTCGACGGTTGGCGTTTACCCGAAGCACCACATGTGGTCTTGCCGATGCGTGAGGAACCGTTCGAAGTCCCTGCGGAAGGAACGGTGGAATATCAATACTTCGTGGTGGATCCTGGCTTCGAGGAAGACAAGTGGGTGCGCGCGGCCGAGGTTATTCCCGGTTGCAGTAGCGTGGTTCATCACTGCATTGCGTTCACACGCCCACCCGATGGTGCCTCGTTTCGCGAAATCGGACTCCTTTCCGCTTTCGTTCCCGGTCAGGTGCGTTCGCCGTTGCCGGAAGGTTATGCCCAGCGAATTCCGGAAGGTTCACGGATCGTCTTCCAGATGCACTACACACCCAACGGCAAGGTTGAGAGAGACTTGACCAAACTCGGACTAGTGTTCGTGGATCCGAGCGAAGTAACGCACGAAGTGATCGCACTCGGTGGCATCCAGCAAGAGTTTGAAATACCACCGCAGACGCCGCATCACGTTGTCGATGGCCGCATTGGTTGGTTTCCTCGCGACGGACTCTTGCTGTCGATCATGCCGCACATGCACTTGAGGGGCAAGGCATTCGAGTTTCGCGTCGAACGAGGCGACCAGCCCGAAACCGTCTTGAAGGTTCCTGCTTACGATTTCAACTGGCAACACAATTACGAGTTGACCTCGCCGCTGCCATTGAACGACGTCGACGAGCTTACCTTTTCCGCGATCTTCGATAATTCTTCCGACAATCCATTCAATCCAGATCCGTCGGAACTTGTCACCTGGGGCGACCAGACGTGGCAGGAAATGGCGGTCACGTTCATCAGTGTGGCGAGGCCAATCAGCGATGGCCGAAGGGAGTCGCGGCCCGAATTATCGAAGGGAGAGCAAGAACAAATGGCGGAGCAACGCGAACGCCAACAGCGGAGTGCAAGCGAGTTTGCCGATCGTTACATCGGACGCTTCGACGACAACGGCGATGGCTTCGTCACCAAGAACGAATTGCCTCACTCGGTGCGCATCTTCAGCTACTGGCAACTCGATGGCAACGGTGACGGACGGATTTCACGCGACGAAATCTACCGCCAAGCACTCGCGCGATACCAAGACGACCGATAGGCTCGCGACCTCGGACCGAAGATCAGAATGAATCGGTTGACCGTTGAGCCGGTTGACCTTTTATCGGCGGGTCGAGATCGCCGCTTCACTCCTTGCGGCAGGCATTGTACGGAAGCAACGTGACGAGTCGTTTCGGATTATTGGCCGATTGGATCATCGCCCATCGCTGGATCACTTCCGCGATGTTGTTGGTCTGGACGCTGCTGATGGCGATTGGCCATTACGATCCCTATCTGCTCCTTCCCGAGCGCATCTCGACCGCCGGACCAATCGACGAACCGGAGGGGGCAGACGACGCGGATTTCGATCGACCTCCCGAAGCGGAAATCCCTCGCGTTAATACGGTACAGGTCGCCCTCGGAGATGTGATCGTCGTGGCCCAGTCCGACGACTTCTTCACGCCGGCGGGTGCCGACGCGATGCGGGCGGCGGTCGAGGAGATCGAATCGCTCCCTCACGTTGATAGCGTCTTGTGGCTCGATCGCGCGCCGATGATGAATATCTTTGGACTCCGCGAGGCCATCTTGCCGCGCGGGGAAGCGTCACCGGCGCGATTTGCCGCAGCTCGCGAGCAGGCGCTCGAGCATCCATTGATCGCCGGTCAATTACTCTCGCGCGACGCCAAGACGATGTTGTTGATGGTCAGCATCGACTGGCTGTTTGTTGCCGAGGATCGCGATTGCACCGACGTGCTGCGGGAAACGGCCGAGGCAGCCGTCGATGCCTTTCCCGCCGCCAAGATTTCCTTCCAGGTGACCGGCGAAGTACCGATTCGCGTCAGCCGTGCGGCGAGCAACCGTAGAAACGAGGTCAAATACCAGGCGATCGGATATTCGATTGCCCTGCTCATCGCATTCGTTCTTTTTCGCGGTTTGTCATCCGTTGTGATCGTGGCGATGGCACCGGCGTTTGGCGTGTTCTGGACGTTGGGTCTGCTTCATTACTTGGGTTTCGATGACAACCCTTTCAATTCGGTGATTGTTCCCGTCCTGCTTTGCATGGTCGGATTTACCGATGGCGTGCACATGATGGTCCAGATACGCCGTCACCGGGCGATGGGAGTGTCGGCCTCCGACGCGGCTCGGCTCTCGATCCGCGAGGTCGGATTGGCATGTTGGTTAACGTCCCTGACAACCGCGATCGGATTCGGCTCGCTCGTCCTGGCTCACCATGAGGTTGTTCGCGAGTTCGGTTACTGTTGCGTCCTCGGCGTGCTGATGACCTTTCTTTCGGTGATCACAATCATTCCGCTGGCTTGTACCAGCCGCCTCGGAAAACGCGTGCACACGGGATACGGACGAAACCTGGTCGACCAGAATCTCGGACGAATCTCTGTCGTGATCGATTTCGTCCTGGCACATTCCCGCGCGATCAGCGTTGTGGCAATCGTGACCACCTTGATCCTGGGGCTCTTGACCTTGCAACTTCGCCCGGACGAGCGTTTGACCAGCAGCCTGGCGGCGCGAAGCGAGGCAGCTCGAGCACTAGCCCATATTGATCGGGCGCTCGGCGGCATGGAGACGGCGAGCGTATCGGTGCGGTGGCGCCCCCGGGTCAAAGCGGGCGACGAAGAGATCGGTGAGGTGGTCACGGCGGTTGACGAGGTGCTTCGAAGCGAGCCATTGATCGGCAATCCACTCTCGATCCGAAACCTGATCGACGCGCTACCCGGTGAAGGTCCCGCCTCGTCGCGCATGTCGCTCCTGGAACTGTTGCCGCCGCCGCTGAAACGAGCCTACTATCAACCCGAATCGCGGTACGCCACGGTGGGATTCCGGCTTCAAGATATTGGGATCGCGAGCTACGGACCGGTCTTCACGCGAATCGAGCAGAAGCTGCAAGCGATCGAGCAGACCCATCCCAACTTTCGCCTGGAACTTTCCGGCAGCGCGGTCGGGCGATGGAAGAACCTGTATCAAGTGGTTGTCGACCTGGCGTTCAGCCTTGGGACGGCCAGCATCATCATTTTCGTCGTCTTGACGATCGTTTATCGATCGTTGCGACTTGGCATGATCTCGATTGTGCCGAATCTATTCCCGCTGGCGGCGACCGGTTTTCTGCTCTGGGCCGTTGGCCAGAACCTGGAGATCGTCAGCGTTTGCGCATTCACGGTCTGCCTGGGAATCGCGGTGGACGACACCATCCATTTCCTGACCCGGTACCAGGAGCAGGATGCGATGGCCGATTCGCGACGGGAGGCGATCCGCCGAGCGTTCATCGGCGTCGGCACGGCCCTGATCATGACCACCGTCGTGCTGGTGATCGGCTTCAGCACGGCGCTACTGAGCGACTCACGCGACCACCGCATTTTTGCGACGATGGGCATCCTGACGATCAGCAGTGCGTTGTTCGCTGACCTGGTCTTTTTGCCCGCGTTGCTGTTGCGGTACGGTGCAAAGGCGCGAGTCGGCGAGTCTTCCCCAGACTGACGCGCGCCTTCGCTGCAGGTCCGTTTGGGACAGACAAACCTTCAGCCGCCGAAAAACGGGGTGTCAGCCTGGGATGGGCTGACCTACAGTTGAGAGGGAGCTTTTGTTCCAATACGAGAGAGCACATTTGATGGAAACAACGGTGACCGAGCCGCCTTCGTCCTGGGTGTCGACGATGCAGTCTCACTGTGATCGCCTCAACGACCAGTGGATCGCGATGCGCCGATACCTGCATCAAAATCCAGAGCTTTCGGACGCCGAATTCCTGACCACCGAGTACCTTTCGTCCGAACTCGCAAAGTTGGGTCTGCCGACGCACGTGCCGGGAGAAGGACGCGGCGTTACGGCCGAGCTGGTCAGCCCGGGCAGACCGGCTGATTCGAAGCGAATCGCCATTCGCGGCGACATCGATGCACTGCCGATCACCGATGCCAAGACCGTCGAGTACCGCAGTCGCTGCGAAGGGGTGATGCACGCCTGCGGGCATGACGTGCACGCGACCATTGTCTGCGGGGCGATGCAACTGCTTGCCACGATGCAGGCCGAGGGGTCACTGCCTTGGCCGATCGCCGTGCGAGCGATCTTGCAACCCTCGGAGGAATTGGCGACCGGAGCCCGGCACATGATTCACCACCACGCGCTGCGAGATGTCGATGCGATCGT
>JARFQX010000587.1 GCA_029287555.1 Rubripirellula sp.
AGCCGATTTCAATTCGCGCAGGGCAGCCCGGCGATAGGCATTCGCACGCCAGCGAAACCAATGTCGCACGGCCCACACCATGATCGCCAATGCGATGATGGCCAACAGCGCGTACCAACCGGGTGCCGGGGGCCACCAGGGAACCGGCGGCGGCAGCGCCAGGTCGTGCAGTCGGTCGAGGCTTGTGGCGTCGTCGCTCATGATGCAGAAGGTCGATTTCCAAACAAGGCACGGATTTGCCCAGGCACGGGACGGGCCGCCGAAATCGGCATGACCGGTACTTGAAGAGCCTGGAAAACGCCCCGCCACTTATCGAGCACCTGCTGAAACACAATGGGGAACTTCTTGGAAAAGTCGGGGTGGTCGGGAACCTCCCAAACTCTTCCTCGATCGCTCGCCAGCATGCCCGGCGCTCCGGTGAGCGTGATCCCAAGCGGATCGTAGACAGCCGCCACCAGCATGTCATTGTGCGCCGCCAGTCGGGTCGCCAAACGTTGCGTCTGGTCGTCGGCCCCATCCAGATCACTGATCAGCACCACCAGATGATCATGCTTGGCAACGGGAAGCGCACGTTCGAGTACCTCGTTGAGCGTGACACTCGTTGTCCCAGCGTCCCCTTCGGTGAGTTGCCGATTCAAACGCACGAGCTCGTGCAGGAGATGAAGCACACGTGTCTGGCTCCGATGGGGCCGGATTTCAACGAGATCGTTGTCACTGAAGATAATGCCTCCAACGCGATCGCCGCCGTCGAGCGCTTTCCACGCGGCGAGCGCCGCCAGTTCTGCGGCGGCGACGGACTTCATGGCGCGATCGCTGCCGAAAAACATCGGGCCACGTTGATCGACCAGCAGCAACAACGGGCGTTCGCGTTCCTCGGTGTAGACGCGCACGTAAGGCGAGCGAAGTCGGGCCGTCGCCTTCCAATCCATGGTGCGAATATCGTCGCCCTGTTGATAGTGACGCAGTTCCTCGAAGGCGAGCCCGCGACCGCGGAGCCTCGACGCGTGCCGGCCCGCCAACAGGGAGCCGACGGGTTGACGCGGCCGCAGCGAAAACCCTCGGGCCTCCGCCTTGAGCAGAATCAAATCGTCCAGAGAGGTCGTCACCCGCGCACTCATCGCCTGCGTCCAAACTCCCGCTTCCATTTTGATCGTTGCCAGCCGCGACTGCTCATACCGGGACCACGCATTTGAGCAGCGATTCGATTACTTCGGTTCGCGTCACGCCGGCCGCTTCGGCTTCGTAAGTGAGGTGGATCCGATGGGCCAAGCAGGCGGGCGCGACGGCGCGAATGTTGTCGGGTGAAACAAAATCCTGGCCTTGTATCCAGGCGTGCGCGCGAGCCGCCGCATCGAGTGCCAACGTCCCCCGAGGGCTTGAACCCAAACGAATCCACTTCGCCAAATCTCCTTCAAGTCGATCAGGCCTTCGCGTCGCGAGCACCAAATCAACGATGTACTTTTCGGCTGCCTCGGCGACATGAATCGAATGAACCGCCTTTCTCGCCTCGAAGATCACATCCTGGGCCAACGGGGGAGCCGACTCGGATGACTCGCCTGCCTTCTCACCGCGGTCAAGACGAAGAATCGCTGCTTCGTCTTCACCTTCTGGATAATCGACGCGGACATAGAGCAGGAAACGGTCCATTTGAGCTTCCGGCAGCGGATAGGTTCCCTCTTGTTCGATCGGGTTCTGCGTCGCCAGGACCAGAAACAGATCGGGCAACTTGTGCGTCTTGGCGGCCACGGTGACCTGGCGTTCCTCCATCGCCTCGAGCAGCGCGGACTGCACCTTGGCGGGGGCGCGATTGATCTCGTCGGCCAGAATCAGATTGCCAAAGATCGGCCCGGGTTGAAACTCAAACGTCGCCGTTTGCTCACGATAGATGTCCGCACCGGTCACATCGGAGGGAAGCAGATCCGGGGTAAACTGAATCCTGCCGAACTCGCTCTCTACCAATCGCGAGAGTGTCTTCACGGACCGAGTTTTCGCTGTGCCCGGTAGCCCTTCCATCAGCACATGACCGTCGGCAAGCAACGCGATCAAGATGCGTTCAACGACATCCTGCTGGCCGATCACCGCGGCGTTCATCGATTCGGAGATCTTCAGGATCGAATCACGAGGCTCCATGAGTTGTTCCAATCCAAGTAGCGAAAACGCCCGGTGCAGTCGAATGCACCGGGCGTCAACAACAGTTGGTCGATGCTGTCGCGTATCAACTTACCAAAAATCCGCGACTCATCAGTTGCGCGGGTAGTCGAGCGTCTCGAGCTTCTTCAGCACCTCGGCGGCTTTGAGCGACTGATAGTTGATTCCCGCAGCGTTGAGACTCGATCCGGATTGGAAGGGATAATCCGGTATGGTCTTCAGGAAGCTTTGAATAAATTGCTGCGCGGGCACGAAGATCCACATGTTGTCCCCGTACCAGCGGAAGTAGCCAAGCTCACCTTCCTTCCACATTTTTTCGTACGGATCGGCCTTGAGGTTGATGATCAGCGGCCACCCGGGCGTCTGCCGGAC
>JARFQX010000596.1 GCA_029287555.1 Rubripirellula sp.
ACTCTCAGCTCCCGATGCTATCGGGCACACAGATCGTCCGAGAGGTTCGCGGGTCGCGACCCCGCCCGGCGACTCGCCTCGTTCTCTTCACGAGCGACGATGAACGTACGAGCCGGAACTACACGCTGGCCGCGGGTGCGGATTGTGTCGTTCACAAGAGCACCGCCGCGGTCGATCTCGTAGGAAGGGTCTCCCAGATCCTGAGCGAGGCAACCGATCACTCCGGTGCCGCCCAGGAAGAGACCGATGGGGGATTCGAAGAGGCCGTATAGCGGAGAACTCGGGCCACCGCCCGCCGGTCTCACGGTCCGACCGACCACACCACCTTGATCCTCCCCGTCCCCACCGCTACGATCCCACACCATGAAGCCGATCCTAGAGGTTCAAGAGATCGTCAAATGCTTCGGCAGCCACACGGCTGTCGACCGGGTGAGCTTCGACGTGACCGAGGGGAAGATCTACGGCCTTCTCGGCCCCAACGGGGCCGGCAAGACAACAACGATCCGAATGATCATGGACATCATCGCGCCGGACCAGGGGCGGGTGAGAATCTTCGCCGTCGAACAGCCCGATAAGATCGCCCGTCCAGACTTGGGTCCCTTTCCGACCGATCCCTTCGGTCCAGGATTCTCTCGGCAACCCGAGCTCCCGAATCCATCCAATCCCGATACCTGGCCTCTCGGGGACCTAGTGCATGAAGCCGACTTCGAAACTGATGCGAGCGGAACCACCACCATTTCGACGGAGCTCTCCGTGGGTCTGTACCGTGTACGGCTCGCTTCAACGGATGCATTCGAAAAGGAAGTGACCGCCGAGTTGCCGATCACGGTCATCGATCCCGACGCAAACAATCTGGCAATTAAGATTCCTGACTTCTTTGCCTCAAAGGAAGAGACGCTCGAGCCTGGCGAACAATATCTCGCCGTTTGTGGAAGCGGCTACGAATCGGCGCGAGTCTTCGTCGAAGTCGAGCATCGGGGAAAAGTATTGCAACGTTACTGGACAAAGCCCAATGTCACACAAACCAGGATTTTGCAGCCCATTAGCGAACGAATGCGCGGTGGTTTCCACGTACGAACGATGATGGTCCGCGAGAACCGGGCTTACACGCATTCACAGTATGTTGAGGTTCCCTGGAGCAACAAAGAGCTGAACCTAAAGTGGGAGCGTTTCGTTTCCAAACTGGAACCGGGAGCCAAGGAAGTCTGGACCGCAATCGTTTCCGGCCCCGACAACGAAGGAGCTGTGGCGGAAATGGTGGCGACGCTCTACGACGCCTCCCTCGATGCGTTTCGATCAAACAATTGGCCTTCTCTGATGCAGGTCTTTCGCCGCGGGCGATCGAGCATGCGGGTCCGTTTCGATAACCGAATGGAGTTTCTTCGTCAGATGATTCACAACTGGAGCGTGGACAGTCGCGATGCTTCGCTGATGTATCGCTCTCTTCCCTATTCGCACTCGCACGGGCTGTACTCTCCGAGGGCCTTCTCAATGGAGATGGCAGACATGAGGGTGATGCGCGGGGGAATGATGGGTGGGGGATTCTTTGGCGGTGGTGGCTTCGACCGTGCAACTGCTGCGGCCGGCGCGGAGGGAGCACCGGCCAAAGCGGCGATGGCCGATGAAGGGGTCGGGACGCCGCAGCCTGATTTATCTTCCGTTGCTGCGCGTCAAAATTTGAACGAGACCGCGTTCTTCTTTCCCCACCTGGTCTCCGGCGTTGATGGTAAGGTGCGAATGGAATTCACGATGCCGGAAGCATTGACCGAATGGACGTTTCTCGGTTTTGCCCACGATCGGCAACTCCGCAGCGGACTGCTGCGCGGGACCACCGTCACGGCCAAGGATTTGATGGTCGAACCGAATCCGCCACGCTTTCTTCGTGAGGGGGACAAGATCGAGTTTACCGTGAAGGTCAGCAATCAATCGCCGACTCGGCAAAGCGGCAGCATTCGACTGAACCTGAGCGGCGCGCGCACGGGCGATCCGGTCGACGAGCTGGTTGGCAACAGCAACCCGCAGCGCGAGTTCGACATCGCGGCGGGTGAATCGACTTCCCTTGCCTGGCGGTTGTCGATTCCGGATGGACTTGGATTCTTGACTTACAAAGCAGTCGGCTCAACCGGCCGACTGTCCGATGGCGAGGAAGGACTGCTACCGATCCTTTCTCGTCGCGTCTTGATCACCGAATCGTTGCCACTCCCAATCCGGGGCCGCCAGGAGAAAGACTTCCGTTTCGAGAAGCTGATCGAATCGGCCAACTCGGACACAGTTCGTCATCAATCCGTTACTCTCCAGATGGTGTCCAATCCATCCTGGTACGCCGTCATGGCGTTGCCCTACCTTATTGAGTACCCCCACCAGTGCAGCGAGCAGACCTTCAATCGTTTGTACGCCAATTCACTGGCACGGCATCTGGCCCAAAGCGATCCCAAGATCAAGCGAGTCTTTGAGCAATGGCGAGCAACTCCTGCGCTCGACAGTCCTCTCGAGAAGAATGAAGAGCTCAAATCTGTCCTTATCGAGGAAACGCCCTGGGTTCGACAAGCGGAAAGCGAGAGCCAATCGAGACGAAACGTCGGACTGCTATTCGAGAACAATCGGCT
>JARFQX010000680.1 GCA_029287555.1 Rubripirellula sp.
GCTCAACGATACCGATCGCCAGGCGCGCGAGCTGGTCGATCAATTGAGGAGTCAAGTCGCACAGCTTGACGCGAGGCAATCAGAATCTCTGCAGCCGATTCTCGCCGAAATCGAGTCGGAGCTCTCCGCCGATACGATCTCGCGGCTCAGCGACTACGTTCGTCTGGGCGCCTCGGAAACCTTGCCTTTGGACAATCGCGTTGCCTTAGGGATTGCCGGTTGGCTGCTCGGCTCCGGGTCCGGCGAGCAGAATCTCAGCGTGACGATTTCCTTGATCCAGGTGCGTGATTTGGTCGCCGAGTATCTTGCGACGCCCAACGCGGCGCGGCGTGAGCAGATACTCGACGCGCTTCGCAATCTCGAAGGCGCCGAACCTGAATACGTCGATCTCATGTTGCCTTTGCTCAAGCCGCCTTACACTTACCGGCAAGATGGTGAGACCACCGGTCCCTGGCCGGAAGGTTCCCAGAGCGAAGTTCCTGGGATGCATATTGTTGACCAGGATGGCGCGAGGTACATCGTTCAACTTCCGCCCGAGTACAATCCGCTTCGCGAGTATCCTTGCGTGCTCGCCCTTCATGAATCGCGGACCGATCCGTTGACACAAATCGATTGGTGGGCGGGAGCATTCGACAGCCAGACCGGAGAACGCCGAGGCCACGCAACGCGACACGGTTTCATCGTGGTCGCGCCGATCTGGTCGCGCCCGGGACAGATCGTCTACGAGTACACGCCGCAGGAGCACCAACGCGTGTTGGTGTCGATGCGTGACGCGATGCGACGGGCTTCGATTGATGCCGATCGCGTGTTTATCGCCGGGCACGGCGAGGGGGCGACCGCCGCCTGGGACATAGCTCTGGCGCATCCCGATCTTTGGGCCGGCATGATCTCGATCAGCGGCTCGCCGTCCAAGACCGTGCCTCACTACGAACCCAACTCGCGCTACCTGCCGCTTTACATGGTGATGGGGGAGTTGGATAAGTCGAAGGCGGACGGCGCGATCATCGATGATTACATGTCGTTTAACCACAACGCCATGGTCGTGATGTATCGCGGCAACGGTCGATCCTACTTCTACGATGAAATTCAACGCCTATTCGAATGGATGCAATTGCCCGCGCATCGACGACAGGAAATCCCCAGGGACATCGAGACGGCTACGATGCGCGCTGGTGATCAATTCTTCTGGTGGTTAGAACTTGGGGACATGAAGCCAGGCGTGGCGATTGACCCGATCCAGTGGGATCAAGCCAGCCGGATTCGCGCGGGGAAGGTTTCTGCGTCGATCGGTACGGGCAACCAGATTCGAATTCGAAGCGGTCCGGCAGATCAGTTCCGTCTCTTGCTGCGTCCACAGCCCGGTATCGATCTGACCCAGGAAGTGGTGGTTCGCTATGGGGCCTCGCCGGCCAGACGATTCCAATTCGACGGTGGCCTCGACGTGCTACTCGAAGACGCCCGGCAAAGGGCCGATCGAAAGCGGTCTTTCTGGATGACCGCCACGATTCCCTGATTTGCAACACTGGCAGCGGCTTTCGGTTGCCGCACCTGCGTCGATTGTGCAGCCATTGGCCCGGCGACTTACAATTGGTGCCATCATGCCACGCAGGCTCCAAGCCAATGGTGTTCCCCTTCTTGCCGCTGTACTTGATCGAGGTGCTTTGTGAAACGTCGCGAATTCATGGCTTCCAATGTTCTGCTTGCCGGCGCGGCAGCACTTGCGTCAAAGGACACGATGGCTCAGGAGCACGAGGGACAGAAGGCGGAACAAGAGGGACAGAAGGCGGAACAAGAGAGACCGAAGTCCAGCCAAATCGGTGGGCGGGTCCGTCAATCGGTGATGGGTTGGTGTTTCAATCCGATGGATCCGATCACGCTGGCGAGACACTGCAAACGCATCGGACTCGAGGCGATCGAAGGCATTCCCTCCTCGGCCTACGACCAAGTCACATCGATGGGTTTGAAGATATCGCTGGTGGGAAGTCACAGCTTCAAGACCGGTCCACTCGATCCCGCGAACCATGCCGAGGTCGAAACGAAGCTGCGCGAGGGAATCGATCTTGCCGTCAAATACGGCGCCCCCAACGTGATTACCTTCACCGGTATGAAAAAGAAGGGGATTTCGGATCAAGCGGCTCGCCGTAACTGCCTGCAGTGCTGGAAACGGGTGTTGCCCTACGCTGAAGAGAGAAATATCGGCATCGTCCTGGAACACCTCAACAGCAAGGACGATTCACACCCAATGAAGGGGCACCCCGGCTACTGGGGAGACGACGTGGAACTTTGTGCCGATCTGGTTCAGGAAGTCGATTCGCCAAGTTTCCAGTTGCTCTTTGATATCTATCACGTCCAAATTATGAACGGAGATTTGATCCGGAATATTCGCCGCTATCATCGAATTGTGGGGCACTATCACACCGCGGGGAATCCTGGGCGAGGCGAGCTGGACGATTCGCAAGAAATTAACTATCCAGCAGTGATTCGAGCGATAATGGAAACCGGTTACCAAGGTTTTGTCGCCCAAGAGTTCATTCCCACGTCGGACGATCCCATTGCC
>JARFQX010000744.1 GCA_029287555.1 Rubripirellula sp.
GGTCCGCTGTACGTCGAGATGACGCCGCAGTCCTTTCTCCGCTACGTGGGACAGACCCGCATGATGTCGTCGAGTCAATTGGCCGAGCGGATGGATTACGTTTGCGAGCAGTGCGACCTCGGTGAGGTCTGGGGCAAGGCAATCGGCAAGCTCTCGCGCGGCTATCGTCAGCGGGTCGGCATGGCTCAGGCGCTACTCCACGATCCCCAAGTTTTGATTCTTGACGAACCGACCAGCGGATTGGATCCGAATCAGGTGCATGGGTTGCGTGAGCTGATCGTCGAACTGGGAAAGACCAAGACGGTGCTGCTGTCGACCCACATCCTGCAGGAGGTGCACGCGGTTTGCGACCGCGTTGTGCTGGTCAACGAAGGCCGCCTGGTGTTTGACGGGCCCACCGGTGAGTTGGGAACCGAGAGCACGGCGATGGAAGAGAAGTTCCGTGAGCTGACCATGGCGGCGGCGAGCTGAGTCTGATTCGGCGATGATTCCGATAGGCAGGCTTTCTCCTCGATTCTTTTGAATTCCCCTGATCCATACGACCAATTCCATGAAGTTACGACGACAGGTTATCGGCGCGATATTCCGACGCAATTTCTCGGCGTATTTCTCCGGGATGCTGGGCTATCTGTTCATTATCGTTTTCGTGGTTGCGTGCGGTTGGTACGCCTTCGATCCGAAGTTCTTTACCGCCAATGAACCCAACCTGGACCAGCTTTCGGTCTACTATCCCATCCTGATGCTGTTCTTCATTCCCGCGATCACGATGAGCGTGTGGGCGGACGAGCGGAAGACCGGTACGGATGAGTTACTTTTTACACTTCCCGCCACGGACTTGGAGATTCTGATCGGCAAGTACCTCGCGGTGTTGGCGGTCTACTCCGTGGCGCTCTTGTTCTCGATGACCCACGTGTTGGTGTTGTGGTACCTCGGAAATCCCGACTGGGGATTATTGGGGACGACCTACTTTGGCTATTGGATCGCCGGCGCGGCGTTGCTAAGTGCCGGGATGCTGGCCTCGCAATTGACCAACAACATGACCGTTGCGTTCGTGCTCGGAATGGTGATTTGCGCGATTCCGGTGTTCATCGGTCAGATGGGACGTTTCATCGGACTGGGTGATTCGCTCGAGCCTTTCGGTCTTCAGGAGCAGTTTCGCGACCTGGGCATGGGAATCGTCCCGCTGACGGGCTTGGTCTACTTCGTTGGCTTCACGCTGCTGATGCTCTACTTGAATCTCGTGTTGATGTCACGAAGGCACTGGAAGAGCGACTCGCGTCAAAGCGTTGCCACCCAGTACGGCATCCGGGCCGTCTGCTTGGGTGTCATCGCAACGTGCGCGACCGCTTGGGCGGGCTACACCGGGCGTCGCTTCGACATGACGAGCGAGAATCTGTTCACTCTGTCCGGCTCGACGCAAGAGATCCTCCGGGGCCTGGACGCGGAGCGACCGATTGAAATCCAGGCGTTCCTTTCGCCGCAAGAGTCAGTGCCAGCGGAGTACGCCGAAACCCGCAAGCGTTTGGTCGGTTTGCTTCGCCAGTTCGACAAACGCGGCGGGAAAAATCTGGAGGTCCGCTACGTCGATGTCGAGCGATTCAGCCCCGAAGCGGAAGAGGCCGAACGTTTCGGAATCACGCCCGTTCGTGTCGCCACCGAGCGCGATGGACGACGGGGCGAAGAGGAGGTTTACCTCGGGGCAGTGATCATCAGCAGTTACGACAAGGTGGTTGTCCCCTTCTTCGGAAAGGGCCTTCCCATCGAGTATGAACTGACCCGTTCGGTGCAAACGGTCGCAGATGACACGCGATACACCGTTGGTGTCCTGCAAACCGATGCTGATTTGATGGGCACCCGGGAATGGCGAATCGTCACGGAGTTGAAGAAGCAATACAACGTCGAGAGCATCTCTCCAGCGAGCCCGATCGACAGCGAGAAATTCGACGTGCTTCTCGCTGCGATGCCCTCGTCGCTGACCGATCCGGAGATGCAGAACCTGGTCGCCTACGCCCAAACGGGCAAACCGCTGTTGGTCTTTGATGATCCCTTCCCGCTCTCCTTCAACACCGGTTTCGGTGTCACCGGCGCTCCACGGCAACCAAAGCCCTCGCCGGGCGGAGGCGGCATGTTCGGTGGCGGCAGTCCGCCGCCGGAGCAAAAGGCTGCTCAAGGGCGTGCTACCCCGCTTCTGCAGGCCCTCGGAGTTCGTTGGGTTTACGACCAGGCTGTCTTTGACATCAGCAACCCGCATCCCGAATTTGCGCTGCTGCCGGCCGAGTACGTCTTCATCACACGGGGCGGAAGCAACGAAGACGCTTTTAACACCGACACGGAGATCACTTCGGGACTCGAAGAGATGATCATGCTTTACGCGGGCAGTGTCGAGAAAGACCCCACGAGCAATTGCGACTTCACGCCGCTGCTGCAAACCGGCTTTGAGTCCGGGGCGTTGGCTTGGCAGGATTTTGTCGAGGAAGGTGGGTTGAATTTCTTCACGATGCAGTCCACCGCCAACCCCCGCCGCGACCCACGCCGCGAGATCGACTCGAACGTTTACACGCTCGCCGCGCACGTCAAGAACGAATCCGGTGGAGATAAAGTGAACGCGATCTTCGTCGCCGACATCGACATGATCAGCGATTTCTTCTTCGAAGAACGGAATCTGGGGAACCTCAACATCGCTTTCGACAACGTTACCTTCGTGCTCAATGCCGTTGACTCCCTTGCGGGCGATAGCTCCTTCATTGAACTACGAAGCCGCCGGCCCAAGCATCGCACGCTGGTGCGAGTCGAAGAACAAAAACGAGAGTTTCTCGAAGCGGCCAACAAGGCCGAAAGGGGAGCCGACGAGGCGGCGGACGAGGAACTCGGAATTCGCCGCGAACAATTGTCCAAGCGCGTGAAGGAAATCGAAGACAATGTCAACCTCGATCCAATTGCCAAGAATCAAATGCTCCGCCAGGCTCAGGAGGCCGAGCAACAACGGATGAATCTGGCCGAGGCGAAGATCGAGCAAAAGAAGAACGATGACATTCGCAAGATTCGTGCGAACACGAACAACCAGATCAGCCGCTTGGAATCGTTCATTCGCCTGTGGGCCGTTTGGTTACCCGCCCTGCCCGCGTTGGCGGTTGGCTTGATGGTCTTTGCCCGCCGTTGGGTCGACGAAAAGTCACATGTCAGCAGCAAGCGGCGTCGAGACTAGTCAGACCATTGGAGGCCACCGGCTGATTGCCGCCGGTTGGAAACGATTGCCTCTTCGGAGGCAGATCCACTGAAGAATCAAGTTTGCACGAACAGGTTGGACAGGAATAACGAGATGTCAACGAACCCTCAAGAATCCTCGCAAGCTGGTAACCAAGCCGCGGAGTCGGAATCCACTCACGAAGCGAAACGAACCTGGGCATTCGTGGTTGCCGCGATCGGAGCGCTGCTGATTACTGGACTGGTCGAATGGTCCAGCCGCCCCGAGCCGATCGAGGAATATGGCAAAGTTGGGCAAGAGTTTTACCCAGACTTCAAGGACCCGACCACCGCCACTTCGCTGACCGTCTCGGTCATCGATCCGGACGAGGTCAAGCCGCTTGAATTCAGTGTGAAGCAAGCCGAGAACGGTCAATGGGTCATTCCTTCCCACCACAACTACCCCGCCGACGCCGCGGACCAATTGGCAAAGACGGCCGGCAGCTTGATCGGGATCGAACGGGATGCCATGGTTTCACGCTGGGCCTCGGATCACGCTCGTTACGGCGTTGTCGATCCGCAAACCGATTCCGTTGGAATTGACGAACTCGAAGGGATTGGAAAACGGATCACGCTGGAAGCGGAAGACGGTACCGTGTTGGCCAGTTACATCGTCGGCAATGAGGTTGAAGACGAGGGCGATGGCAATCGCTTCTACGTTCGTCATCCAAACGAAGACGAAACTTACATTGCCGATCTCGATATCGACTTGACGACCCGATTTCGCGATTGGGTCAATACGGATTTGCTCGATGTTACGGCCAGTGATGTCCGGCGCATTGAGTTGAATGATTATTCCTTCGATGAGCTTCGCGGCACACTTACCGGGAGCGTCGAGTCGGTCCTGTCGCGGGACTCGGGGACCGAGGATTGGAAGCTGGCCGGTATCGACGAGGCAACCCAGCAGGTAAATGAAACCGCCGTTACCGATACGCTCAACACGCTCGCCAACTTGGAGATTGCCGGTGTAAGGCCCAAGCAACCCGGCTTGACCGCCGATTTGCGACTTGACCGGAGCGCACTCAAATCGCAACGGGACGTCGATCGGTTGCAGAGCGATTTGCTGGCCCGAGGTTTCTTGCTGCAACCCAAAGCGGATGACAAAGAACAGCTGGAGTTGATCGCTCGCGAAGGCGAGATGTTTGTCGGCAGTGACGACGGACTCCTTTATCGACTCTACTTCGGACGCGTCTTCACCGGATCCGATCAAGAGCTGGAGATTGGATTGTCCGCCGATGGCGAGGCTGAAGAAAGCGGCGAAGCCGATGACGAAGGCGAAGCCGACGCGAGCGAATCGAAAGGCGGGGAAGAGGCGTCTGAAGCGGAATCGGAGTCGGGAAAACCGGGACGGTACGTCTTTGTCCGGGTCAATTTGGATCCGTCCCTGCTCGGGGAAGCGCCGAGCGAACCGGTCGAACCGAAGGAACCGGAAGAGATCAAGTCACTCGAAGAGAAGATCAAGCAGGCCCAGGACG
>JARFQX010000763.1 GCA_029287555.1 Rubripirellula sp.
TCTGCGGCGTGAAGGTCGCCGTCCCGCGATCCAAATGCACGGTCGCGGTAGTGACGGAGACCAACAAATTGAACCTGTTGGCGGTGATCGAGTTGCCAGTTCGATTGCGCGCAGCGTGGAACGCAAAGTAATCGAAGAGGCAGCCGTTCGCGAAGCTATCGCGGAACAGATCCAGCGTTGGAAAAGCGGCGACGGTTGGCAGACACTGAAAGCCATCGAACTGCTGTACGTTTGTGGATCGCCAAACAAAGAAGTCGCCTCGCAACTGCAGCTTACCGAGCAGCAGGTTGCCAACTACAAAAGCGATTTTCAGATTCGTCTACGCGCGATTATCAAGCGCATGAATCTTGACGAAGGCGTGTTCCCCGAGCTGGCCGAGTGATTAGCGACCGAGACAAGCGGCATCGATCTGCACGGATATGTTTCGCGACGAATCGCACGCCATTCACACAGCATTACTTTTGATTTTCTGGATCGGACCGCGCTAAGAGACAACCGCGATGTGTGGATTCCTGCGTCGCCGGCGGCCGGCAACTAGACCTCAATCAAGCGTTGATTGATTGATGTTTCGGGGTGGTTTCTGGTTTTGAATCGGCGCAGGGGCGAAGCTGCCGAAAGTCTCCGGAGTTGTTTGTCGATATTTTGGTTTGCATGATCTTGGCTCTTTTGGGGTTGGGCGCCGGCACGGTACCGAAGCATCCGGACTTCGGCTTCATTGTATCTCCGCCATCACTGGCGGAGCGGCAAGCGGATGTGATCGTGTAGCATTAACAGGCAGTCCACACTCGGACGATAGCTGAGCAGACGGAACGTCGTCTGCCGTGAAGAGCGGATGATCTGCGCCGGGATCTGCATCAGCGAGTTCAGATAAGTCGCGAATTCCATCCAGATCACTCGCTTGCGAACCGCCTTGCGTTTCTCTCGTTGTGCCGGATTGCCTTTCACGCGAATCATCATCCCGCTCCAAATCTTCAGCGTCCAAGCCAATGAAGCGAACATCATGTAAGCTCCATTGCTCTCCAAATTATCCAGCGGTGCCGCCAGCGCGTGGCAGGCTTTCAATTGGCTAATCGTGTTTTCTTGATTGCAGCGCCGGTTGCCATGACGAATGATCTGGCGAGACGGCTGTTCGCTCTCTGACTCGTTGGTGATGTAGAAGAAATAACGCTCTTTTTCGAACAGTAACTGCTGGCCACTCATCACATCGATCTCTTTGCGAACGGCAATCATCCGATACGTACGCTTGCACTTTGTCGGCCGGTATTCGAATTCGGCGTAGCTTTCGGCGCGCAGCTTTTGGTTCTCGTAACCCTTCTGCTCGACGAATTGTTCCTTGTAATTGGGACGCCTCGCTCGCGGCTTATCGGAACTCGGTTTGTCGCGGCGAAGCGGCGTCCATGCGTTTTCTTTCAATGAATCAGCAATCCCGGTCAACTTCTTGTTGGCATCGAAACCGAACACGAACTGGACGTTGTCGTCGTCCCAGCGGTCCAGATTTTCGGTCAGGGAGAAGTCGGTGTCGCCACGCAGCAGGATCTTGCGAAAACCTGCCTTGCGACATTCTTCGATCGCCAAATCGAAATAGAATGCAGAGTGCTCGTGGCTGGGGCGGTTGCCAGATCGATTGGCCAAGTACAACAACTCCTGAGTTTCGGCGAGCGTTACGACCAGCGGATGGTATCCCCACTTTCCCTCGTGGTTCATTCCGATTCCTTGTTTCTTCTCACCATAGGTTTCGACCATGGTGCCATCGGCTTCGATTGTCGCTTGGTCGAAAAAGTCATCGGGCTGCTGTTTCCAAACGGTGCGTCGAGCACGATTGACTCCCTGCATCCATTGCAACAGTCCGACTGAACTGAAGCGACGGCAAAAGTCACCGGCGGTGGTTGGGTCAGGGATTCGCTCCGCGCCCAGAGCATCGAGGTAAGCTTCGTCGTTGCGGCGAAGTTCAAGGTGCCCCAAGCAGGTTCCTCCGGCGAGTAGATTCAGTGCAATGTTGAAAACGTGATCGGCTTCATCGTAGGGGGCGTGGACTTTGAAGACGGGCGCGGCGGCGTTGATGTGCTTTCGCAAGTCGAGTTGCTTAATCATTTGCATGATGACACCGATCCCGCCGCAATGAACCGCCTGCTGCTTTTCGGCGAGTTCAACTTTTGTCGCTGAGGGCCGAATCATTGGCGAGCGAAATATACCTTTTCGCTTGTCGATTCTGGCACGAAGTTTTCGGTTGCGTTTGAGCAACTGTTGGCGTACTTTGTCGTTCACTCGAAACCCTTTGTTGGTGTGTGTGAATTGAAGTCTTCGTAACCTCCAATACACACGTAAACCGCCGAGGGTTTTCGAGTTTTCTTAAACTTCTCCGATTAGACGAACGCTTGATTACGGTCTAGTCGAGATTGGGTTCGCGGAAAGGTATGGATTCCTCAGTCGTGTGCGACAACCGTTTTAAGGTTAGATTGATGCCGCGAATACCATGGCGATCGGCGGCTCGAAACGATTAACCTGTTCAAAATCTTGACTCCGACGTTCGATGAACTACGTCTCAAGGTGACCGTCAAAATAGGAGTTCTGATCGGACCGGTCACAGCCGCAGCGATTGGCATGATACTGATCATCTTGTTGCAACGCGATCACGAATCACCGGCTGCCTGACTGCGCGTCGCCCGACAGCGAGACATCGTACCTGCACCCTCCGCGTGCGCGGGGTTGGTCGTCTCCGCCGACCTAGCAGGGGCGATCAACCAGCCTTAAGAAGGCTGGCACCCCGTCACCCTACGTGCGATCGGTTGCATCGGCCGCCGCGCGGTAGCGATTCTGCTTCGATGCACACATCGCGAAATCTGAGACAAAATCGAGCGGAGACGGCGCCGAACCCGCTTAGCTGCAAGTCGTAGCGCAATCGAGCTTTTGGGCGTCTTGGCCTCGTTTAGCGTGTGGCTCCAACCGAAGCACGTTGCTGAGGTCTACGTGGATCCGCACAGCGTCGAGTTGCCCGCCCGTCCTTGCTGAGCAGCCGCGACGAACAGAGCGACCAGCGTCTAGGTCCACGCTTGGTCCCACAC
>JARFQX010000816.1 GCA_029287555.1 Rubripirellula sp.
GCTGAGCCTCGACCAGTCGGGCGGCGATGGTTCGCCGCAGCATGCACAGTGGCTTGACCTCTTCGGTCCGATGAGCGGGTCCCTCGGTCAGTAGGCTCGAGGACGCGGTCCTGCGGACGGCCGGCGGACCTGCCGGGGCCGGCGGCGGCGGGGGCGCCGATGGAGCATCGCCCGACGGAGCGGTTGGACGTGTCTTCACGAATGCTTGGACATCCTCCTTCAAGAGTCGGCCGCCGGGCCCCGTGGCGGGAACTTGCGAGGCTTCCAGTTGATGTTCGTCGAGCAATCGCTTGGCGGCGGGCATGACAAACGTGGCCTCCGAACCGCTTGCCGATGCCGACGAGGCGTCTCCGCTTGAGGCCCCGTCTCCGCTTGAGGCCCCGTCTCCTGCCGATCCGCTCGAAACGCCCGTGTCCGCACTCGCCGCCGCGGATGCCGGCTTCTCGGCCGGTTGCAGCGAGGCGATGACGTCACCGACCGCCGCAAATTCTTCCGTCTGTTTTTGGATGTTCTGGACGATTCCCGACGCCGGGGCCGGGATCTGAACCGATGCCTTCTCCGTTTCGATCTCTACCAGGTCCTCCCCCTCAGCGATCCACTCGCCTTCCTGTTTGAACCATTGGCCAATTTGGACCTCACTGATCGATTCTCCGACCGTCGGGACTTCAACGTTGATTGTTTCGCTCACTGGATTTATCAGCTTGTCGTGGATGAGGGCTGGGCCCCAGAACATGACCCGAGAACATGACCCGAGAACATGACATTCGATAGGCATCTCAGGATAGCGATCTCGCCAGGGAAAGTCAGGAACCTGGAAATGGATTGTTGGCCAACCAGGTCGAGTCCCGTGCGGACCGATCAGTCGGCAAACGCCAAGGGGGATGAGAGGTTTCCATGCGGTTTCTAGCGGTGAGTCCGACTCCAGAAAGTTTGCGGGAAACGACGGTTGAGAGCTGGGAATTGGTCGCGACCGCAGGGCAGCTCCAAAACGGATTCAATCGCTCGACTTGGTTTCAGAATCCAGCTTGCCAGATCGATGCTTGACGATGGCGCGGCTTGCCTACCAGCTCGCCGGGAACGCCACTCATCCGATCTCTCTCCCAAGCTTTCCGACCCCCAGATCGACATGTCCGAATCCGATCGAGGCAATCCGATTCAAGCGGCAGTGGTCGTGCTGCTGCTCGTCGGCGGCGGCTGGTACTTCCTTCGGCATTACGAAATCGAAGGCCTTGATGAGGTTTCGATTAACGCCAAGGCCGAGACGGACGAAGCTTCGACATTCATTGCCTACCAGGAACAGCCAATCATTCCGGGTCCGTCGACCCGACCCGTTGGTGGAGCAGCAGCGACCGAAACAGAGAATCCATTCACGTTGACGCGGTCGGTGCCACCGAGCAATTCGTCGGGTTTGGATTTGAAGCGGCGAAGGCCCGCCAATCTAAAGGTGGCCTCGTGGGCATTGGATGGATTCGGCCCGACAAAACTTGCGAATCCCGTTGCCCAGCAAAACGTCGCCCGCGTCGTTCGCAGGTTTGACATCGTGGCGCTGCAGCAGATCGCTTCGATCGAACGAGACTTGGTGTCACGACTGGTCGACATCATCAACCATGGCGAAACTCGCTACGACTACGTCCTGAGCAAGTCGACCGGGCCAGCGGAGCGACCGGAACAGCTGGCATTCATCTTTGACACCACGCGAGTGCGGGTTGACCGTCAGCAAACGTACACGGTCCAAGATCCAGCCAACCAGATCACGTTTGATCCCCTGGTCGCTTGGTTTCGCGCGGCCGAACCGCCCGCCAACCTGGCGTGGACGTTTTCACTTGTCAACCTTCGAATCGACCTCGCCCGTGCCCCTGGCGAGGTGGCGCTGCTCAAGGAGATGATGACGGCGATTCGCAATGATGGTCGGGGCGAGGACGATGTGGTGTTTGCTGGGCTATTTCAGGCCGACGATGCCTATCTAATTCCATCGCTCGGGGGTGAGAAGATTCACGCTGCGGTGAGCAATCGACCCACCGACATCTTCGGCAAGTATCAGACGAGCAATCTGCTTGTTGACACGGCTTTGACCAGTGAATTTGTGGGACGCGGCGGCGTTTTGGATTACGCGAGGGTTTACAAGCTCACAGCGGCCGAAGCGGAGTCGGTCAGCAGCCAACTGCCGGTTTACGCAGAGTTCTCCGCGATCGAGGGTGCCCACGTCGAGCAATGGTAATAAGTCGAGCAAGGATAAGGTAAATCGTCTCGAAACGTTTTGTCTCGAAACTTTTTGTCTCGGGGGCAGTGGGCGAGAGTTCAACGCCGGCGATTGCCAAAGACTTGATGCCCAGTGACTTGATGCCCAGTGACTTGATGACCCATCCGGGCGGAATCGTGTTGCCCTCGGCCGAAAGGCCTGGATGGGTGACCTGCGGCGGTTGTCAGCTTCTTCCCTCGGGTGCTCAGTCAAACGCGGGATCTTTGGACGGGTAGACATTTGTTCGCCACTCGATTTGTGGGGCGGCGATATAATGCGAAGTTCACAAGGTTCGTGTTTCTCCCGATGGCCAGGAGTTGTTTGCCTCCCATGCCTCCGAGATCTATCAAAA
>JARFQX010000836.1 GCA_029287555.1 Rubripirellula sp.
CGTCAATTCTGTACAGCCCCTGCCCAAAATCCGCGCCGCTGTGAACGCGATACAATGCGAGAGTCCTTGATCTGACCGTCCGACTCAATCTACGGCGACCCTGGTATGTCTCAGACTGAACTGGCCACCGCGGCGCGCGCGTTACTCAGAGATTTCCACCCCGATCCAAATTCAAATCTGAGTGAGACCGTCCAAAAATCGCTGATGGTCGCTCGTGCGCTCCAGCGTCGAGCGCACGAGTTGCAGACGCCGGAGGAGCGGAAACAACAAACCGAACTGGACCGCATGATCCAGAATCCCTCCGACAAGGCAACCTTAACGGCGATGACCGATCAAGCGTTTCGTTCGGATGATAGCGCACGGTCGGCAGATCAACTCGTCCACATCCTGGATGTCCAAGGCGTGCCGCGCTTCTTTAGTCCGCTCGAGCGGACCCTTCTCTATGGCTTCCAGTCGTTCGGAGACTACCTACCGGGCGTAACGATCCCGATGGTCAAGGAGAAGATGCGACGCGAGACCGCGAACGTGATCATCCCCGCCGAGCCGGATGTGCTTTGCGAACACCTTGCTCATCGTCGCCGGGAAGGCGTGCGAATGAACGTCAACTTCCTGGGCGAGGCGATTCTCGGCGAGGGTGAGGCTCAGCGGAGAGTCAACCAGTACCTTTCCGCCTTGGACTTCGATGAGGTCGAGGTGATGTCGGTCAAGATATCCGCCATCTACTCCCAGGTCTCATCGATTGGGCGCGCCCACACCATTGAGCAGCTACGTGATCGCTTGAGTCCGCTTTACCTCGCGGCCGCCAAGGAGACGTTCGTACGGAGTGACGGGACGCGCGTCCCAAAGTTTGTCTACCTCGACATGGAGGAGTACCGCGACCTGTCCCTTACGGCCGAAGCCTTCATGGCAACGCTTGACCAACCGGGATTCGAACGGATTCACGCCGGGATCGCCTTGCAGGCCTACATTCCAGACTCATATCACTGGCAACGCGAGTTAACTTTCTGGGCCCAGCGGCGCGTCGCCTCCGGCGGTGCCCCAATCACCATCCGACTCGTCAAGGGCGCCAACATGGAAATGGAGCGGGTGGAAGCATCGATTGCCACTTGGCCGCAGGCCCCCTTTCAGTCGAAGATCGAAACCGACGCCAACTACAAACGGATGCTGCAATACGGTCTTGATCCGAACCACATTGATTCAGCTAGGATCGGCGTTGCCTCTCACAACCTGTTTGACATTAGTTACGCGTTGGCTCTGGCGGTCGAACAGAACACGTTGGAGAAGATCCAATTCGAGATGCTCGAGGGCATGGCGAATCACCAACGTCGCGCGCTGCACGAGCTGACGCGAAGCCTGCTTCTCTACGCTCCCGCTTGTCGCAAACAGGACTTCATTCACGCGATCGGCTATCTCGTGCGACGGCTCGATGAGAACACCGGCCCCGAGAACTTCTTGCGGCACGCCTTCAACATCACCGTCGATTCGGAGGCGTGGCGAACGCTCGAGGATGGTTTCCTGGAGTCGTTTCAATTGATTCCGACACTGCCGGACGAACCTCGACGCACACAGAACCGATTGACCGAATCACACTCGGAGCCAAAGCCGGAAGTTCCGTGGCAGCAGTTTGAAAACGAGGCCGACACCGACTTTAGCCTGCCGCACAATGCGCGATGGGCCGAATCGATTGTTGATGCTTGGTCGCGACGTTGTGGGCGACACGCCACCGAGATTCCGCTGACGATCGCGGGTCAAACCGTGACGGACTCGCGATCGGCTGGTGAGTCACTCGATCCCTCGCGTCCCGGCACGGTCGTCGCCCGATTCCATCTAGCCAATCGAGAGGACGTGGAGGCAGCCGTCCGCTGTGCTCACGAGGATCCGGATCGATGGCGTCAGCTACCATCGGATCAGCGTCACCAGATTCTCCGCAGAGTGGCGATGGAGTTGCGAGCGTCGCGTGGCGAGCTGATCGGAGCGGCCATGGCCGATGGTGGTAAGACAATCTCCGAAAGTGATCCGGAGGTATCCGAAGCCATTGACTTTGTTGAGTTCTACTCGGCATGCGCCGCCGACTTGGAAGCGATCCCGGAACTCAAAGCTCAACCACACGGCGTGGTCGTCGTCGTTTCACCTTGGAATTTTCCGATCGCCATTCCCTGCGGCGGAGTAGCAGCCGCGCTGGCCGCTGGAAATAGCGTGATTCTGAAGCCGGCCACGAACACGGTGCTGGTTGCCCACTTGCTGTGCGAGTGCTTCTATCGCGCCGGGGTTCCCCGCACCGCCCTGCAAATGATTCCCTGTCACGGCGGATCGGTAGGCTCGGTGTTGGTTTCGCATCCCGACGTCGATACGGTTATCCTGACCGGGGGAACGGAGACCGCGTTACGGATGCTTGAAACCAAGCCCGAGATGCGTCTGCTAGCGGAGACGGGTGGCAAGAACGCCACGATCGTGACGGCCATGGCAGATCGCGACCAGGCCATCAAGCACGTCATTCGATCGGCATTCGGGCACGCCGGCCAAAAGTGTTCGGCGACGTCACTACTTCTCCTCGAAGACGAGGTGTTCGAGGACGATTCGTTCCGCGATGCGTTGGTCGATGCCGCGGAAAGCCTGATCGTTGGCAGCGCTTGGAACTTGGAAACCAAAATGGGCCCGCTCATCGCGCCGCCCTCGGGCGACTTGCTGCGAGGCCTCAGTGAACTCGCCGAGGGAGAATCATGGGCGCTGCGGCCGCGAAAAGTGAACGGATCGGATCAGCTGTATTCTCCCGGTATCAAATGGAACGTCTCGCGCGGAAGTGACATGCACCTCACCGAGTATTTTGGTCCTGTTTTGGGTGTGATGCGATTTCGTAACCTTTCCAGGGCGATCGAAATCGTCAATCAGACCGGCTACGGTTTGACCTCCGGATTGGAAAGTTTGGACGATCGTGAACAGGAGAAATGGCTGGCGGGGATTCGCGCCGGAAATCTCTACGTCAATCGCCCCACGACTGGAGCCATTGTCTTGCGCCAGCCTTTCGGTGGGATGGGTAAGAGCGCCGTTGGCCCTGGCATCAAAGCAGGCGGGCCGAATTACGTCGCCCAGTTGATGAGTCTTTCAACCCGCGATCAGTCCGAAACGCAGCTCTTGAAGTCGCGATCTTCTCGTAACCCGACGCGTGAGCGAGGAGAA
>JARFQX010000841.1 GCA_029287555.1 Rubripirellula sp.
CGTGTCATCGATGTCAGCAGTCGCGACTTTGTCGAACGAGATTTGTTGTTGGTGAAGGTTCAGGCCCCCTCAGGGCCGAAACGCGCCGAGATTCGTGAGCTGGTCGGTATTTTCCGAGGGCGTATCGTTGATGTCGGACCAGACGAAATGATGATCGAGATCAGCGGACGCGAGAACAAGGTCCAGGCGTTTATTGAACGCATCCGCCCCTACGGGATCACGGAACTCGTTCGAACCGGACGTGTCGCGATGGTCCGCAGTGACTCTGGCGTGGCGGCTGCCGAAGGCACCATGACCAAGGTCATCGCTTGATTTCCTAACGAAGAACCTTCTGGCCTATCGCGCGGGTTGGGCGGGCCTTGGCAGGTCAATTCCCCGGGGCGACGACGTGTTGGTTCTGACCCCGCGGTCCTCCCCGCGTACGCGAGGATTCCGCCCCCATTTGTCATCACTCGCGGTTGCATCCGCGATGTCCTCGCCCGCACGTCGGGACCCATTTCCAACTGACACCATTTAACACCCTTCCCATTTTCTCGAGACTATTCCCAATGGCAGCCACAATCTATTACGACAATGACGCCGACCTTTCCCATCTCAAGGGCAAGACGGTCGCGATTCTCGGCTACGGCTCACAAGGCCACGCACAGGCTCAAAATCTGCGAGACAGCGGCGTCAACGTGATTATCGGCCAACGTCCTGGGTCGGCCAATTATGATTTGGCCGTTTCGCATGGATTCGATCCCAAATCGATCGCTGATGCGACCAAGGAAGCCGACGTGATCAACCTCTTGCTTCCTGATGAAGTCCAAGCGGATGTCTATCGCGAGTCGATTCTTCCGAATTTGTCCAAGGGCAACGTGCTGATGTGCTCGCACGGATTCAACATCCACTTCGGTCAGATCTCGCCTCCCGATGGCATCGATGCCCTTTTGGTCGCTCCCAAAGGACCCGGCCACCTGGTCCGCAGCGAGTATGAAAAAGGCGGCGGCGTCCCCGCTTTGATCGCACTGGGCGAAGGTGCGTCAGAGGAAACCAAGCAAATCGGACTGGCCTATGCCAAGGGCATTGGCGGCACACGTGGTGGTGTGATCGAAACCTCATTCGAAGAAGAGACGGAGACCGATTTGTTTGGTGAGCAAGTCGTTCTTTGCGGTGGCGTCAGCGAGTTGGTCAAAGCCGGGTTCGAAACCCTGGTCGAAGCCGGGTATCAGCCCGAGATGGCTTACTTCGAGTGCATGCACGAGCTCAAGCTGATCGTTGATTTGCTCTACCAAGGCGGACTCAGTTATATGCGATACAGTATCAGCAACACGGCTGAGTACGGTGATTACGTGACAGGTCCGCGGATCATCACCGACGAGACGAAAGCGGAGATGAAACGCGTCTTGGAGGAGATTCAAAACGGCACGTTCGCTCGAAATTGGATATTGGAGAACCGAGGTGGCGCCGCGTTCTTCAAAGCCACTCGACGTCGCGAGCAGGATCACGGTGTCGAGCAAATCGGTCGCGGGCTGCGAAAGATGATGTCCTGGATCGACGAAAAAGAAGTCTCGTAAGGCATCGATTGATCTGAGACTTTGGACTTCCATCGGCTCGCGTTTTCCCCACCACGGGCGAATCGCGAGCCGTTTTCGTTTCGCGTGGCATACCAAGGATTGCTATCGCGTCGGCGGACGAAAATTCTCACAATGGGCAATCTCCATTTCCCCTCACCTGCTCTCCATTCAGTGAGATTCGGTTTCATGTCTGTATCAAGTGTCGCTACGGTTCATCTGCCACCGGTTTCCGAGATTACCCAACTTCAAATCGAGACGGTCGCCGCCTGGCACGAGGGCCCCATCGAAAATTCCTTCGAAGGTTTCAAGAAACTCGTTTGCCAACAGCACGAATACAACTATCGGCTTTGGCACGAAGAAGACATTGCGCGTAGCCCGACGGCGGATGACGTCAAGATCGCTGAAGTCAAACGGGCAATCGACAAACTGAATCAGCAACGCAATGACATGATTGAAAAACTGGATGACGCGATCACCGAATTGCTGTCCACGCTTCGCATTCAACCGAGCGCCGGTGCGCCGATCAACACCGAAACCGCAGGTAGTGCGATCGATCGCTTGTCGATCATGTCGCTTCGACTGTATCACTACCGCGAACAGTTGGACCGTGATGATGCCGATGCGGAACACCGAAGCAGAGTTGCCGAGCGGATTGATCTTTGTGAGCAGCAGCATGCCGATCTGGCGGAATCGCTACAGGAATTGCTTCGCGATATTTTCGAGGGCACGAAAACTCACAAGACCTATCGTCAGATGAAAATGTACAATGACCCTTCGTTGAATCCTGAAATCTACCAGGCGTAATGGGCAACGTTTCAGCTGTGCCCAACCGTCTTTCGATCAAGCGTTTCCAGGCCGCAAAATTCAGTCCGACCTACATCGGGCGGATCTTGATCAGGTTTTGTGCCTGTTCGACGGTGTCAACGGCGATGAACATCAGTTGGATCGACGGGTCACTGGAGATCAATTTGCAGACTTGAAAGAC
>JARFQX010000895.1 GCA_029287555.1 Rubripirellula sp.
TCGATTGGAACAGGAGCCAACGGAGTGAACAGAGGATTTCTTCTCCAGTTCGAGATGTGTAGTACAACGAGCCCGCTTGCGCTCGGCGTCGGACGACTGCTGCGTCTGGCTCAACGGTCGCTGGAGCTAACGCGTCAACTCAAGGTCGTCGATCAAGACAACCGCGTCGGTGTTTGCCTGGCTGACAAAGCCGACCCAATCGAGCGTTGTCCACTGCGTGCTAACGATTGGCAAGTTGTCAAAGGTTTGTGGGGCCTTTCCGTCAATCGTCACGGTCACCCGCCGGTGTGACCAATTTCACAGTCCTCAAAGACAATTCCATGAGCATCATCGATTTGGATGGTCGCTTCGATTGGGGATGCTGCTTGAGAAGCCTCAAATCCTCCCGGTGGAGAAACCAAGCACTGTTGTGAGTCATCGGGTTCCACGACTTCATTTCGCGGCCGGTGCTGACAATACAAGTTCACCACAGTAGGTGCGAATTTGCGGCACCCCGAACGTACCCAACGTTGTAACGTACCCAACGTTGTACCAATCGCAGTGACTTCAACGGCTACGAAGGTCCGGTAAACCTGCAATGCTACAAAATTGAGCAGCCCGCAGCGGACCACTTAAAGGACTTCATGAAGGCATGGAGAAAATACCAGAAACAACCAGCCCAAAAAGATGGAGGTTGATTTTGTTGATCCGTAACCTTCATACGCGCCGAGGTTCTCGAATCGGCGTGTCCAGGTATTTGTTTGCTTCATCGTCATTGACAAAAACTTCTTGTTGCGGGTCCCACTGGAGCGTTCGACCGGTATGGATCGCGATGTGCCCAAGAAGTCCGAGCGACGTCACGCGGTGTCCCACTTCAACTGGTTCCAGGGTTTCCTCACGACTCCGAACACAATCGATGAAATCCTGTTTCTCGCTCTTGAAGCGGAACTCTTGGTCGTCCGGTTTCAGCTGCACCGTCAGCAGAGACTTTGGCTTTGCGTCAAGTTCACGAAAACCGGCTCGAATCCATCCCTGTTCGCCTTCGATCATCAGGTAAGGGGATTCGGTGCGGTAGACCCACTGCAGCCCATCGGCAAACTCGAAATCTATTTCAAACTTCAGCAACACGTTCCAGAAGCTGTCGGCATTGGGGTACTGGCCCGTTCCCTGTATTTTGACTGGACCTGTGCGTTCCGTATCCGTCGCCCACATCGCACCATTGCAGAGATGTGTTCCCCAGTTAGTAATCATGCCGTCACAGTAATACAGGTGACGCATCCAGCCTGGTCGTTCCCAGGACCGCGGAGTGTGAACACGACGTTGTGTGTAAGGAGCACGGGGCGCCGGTCCCTGCCATCGTTCGTAGTCCAGTCCCGGCGGCACGGGCATCTCGGACTGCGGCGGGCAGGGGACGTCGGTTTCGGGAACACAGGTGATGACTCGGTGAATTTTGCCGAGATAACCATTGCGAACAAGTGACGTAACTCGGTGTGCGGGTTTGCCACTGCGAAACTCGCTGTCAACACGGAACACTCGCCCGTATTTCTTAGCGGCCTCAATCAACTGCTGCCCTTCGCGAATGGTCCTTGTGATTGGTTTCTCCAGTGCGACATCCTTGCCGGCACGCATGGCGTCCAGCGCCATCGTGGCATGCCAATGGTCCGGGGTCGCGATGCATACAGCGTCGATGTCGTCGCGAGCCAGCAGTTCCTGATAGTCGCTGTACTTCGCGACCTGCGAGTATGTTCCTTTAGCTTTGCCCTCGTCGTACTGTTTCTTGATCTGTGCGACCGCTTGATCTCGTCGCCACGAGTCGACATCGCATATCGCCAGCGCCTGTACACCTTCGGTGCGAACAAAAAGCGGGATGTTCTTGTGAAATGTCTGTCGTCCGCAACCGATAAACCCCATCGTGACTCGTTCGCTTGGGGGTTTGGCGCCATTCAATCCGAGCGCACTTCCGGGAATTAGCATCGGTACAGATACAGCTCCCATTGCGTTCAGGAAATTTCGTCGGTTTGGCGTGATGGTCATGATTGCTCCCTTGTGAAGTACCGGATTCTTTTGCAGCAGGTAATCATTCTGATGTAACCGCGTCAGTCCTCAGCGCGACAGATGTTGTCCGGCGATATCCTCGCGGGAGGCTATTCTCATCAGGATGACAAGCTGTTGCCGTTGTTCAAGGATCTTCGCAAGTCGATGTCTGCCAACTGCGTCACGGCTCAGCTGCAATTCTCACTCAATCAGGTCCGGAATTCCAGGAAGGCTGCAGCGAGTCGATCGAGCGAACTCCCCGTGGTCGATGCCACCCGCCAGCACAAGATCGATTGGAATTGATTCAGTTTAGGGTCGATTCGACACCTTTGGCAGAGTGTGCTAATGCCTGACTTGCTCTGAGTGCCGTCGTCAAATGCCACCAGACACAGCCTAGGTCCCGGCCAAGAATTGCCGGATAGCACGAATGCCTTTGGTTCCGGCGTCATACCTGAGATTTCGCGATGACTGCTGCGAAAGCCACCGCCGAATTCGCGCTGGGCGATGCACCCGATGCGGCGATAAGTGACCGAGCGATGCGGTGTTAAAGGCCGGCTACGCACCCTTGCCAGTGCTTGACCTAACTGCGTGTTGTGCCTGCGCTAGCGCGTCACGTCGTGGTCAAGGAGCTGTGATTTGAACGCGTGAACTCTCGAGCTTGCTAGATGCTGGATGATTGGCAAAGAGTCGCCACAGCGATTGGATGGGTCCATGAGTGGTTTCGCAAACCATCACGACTACCAATGTTGACAACACCATCACCTGGCACGTGATAGCCCGTCGCCTAGGCCTTGATGGCTCGCTTTTGATCAGGGCCTTGGACCTCAGGCGAATTCGGTTGACGCTATTAGGCTCCACCCAAAGCCACAACCTTCGGAGCGTTGAGTAGATTCAGCCTATTGGATCGAGTTCGATCTGTGCGTCGAAGCAATTTCGCAAAGATGCGTTGGTCGATGCAACGAATGTCAGTAAACCGAATGCCCATTAGCGGATCCAAGGGCCATCACTACGCCGCTAGGCCTTGCAGAGTAAACTGACCAAAATGTCAGATGTCACTCGAATCCTGGAAGAGATTGTGCGCGGCGATGCTGCAGCGTCGGAGCAACTCCTCCCGTTGGTTTACGGAGAGTTGCGCAAGCTGGCCGCTGCAAAGTTGGCTCACGAGAAGCCGGGGCAGACGCTGCAACCGACAGTGCTGGTGCATGAAGCGTACCTGCGTTTGGTCAGCGGGGACTCGCCGCAGCAATGGAATGGCCGGGGACACTTCTTTGGCGCAGCGGCCGAAGCGATGCGACGCATTTTGATCGAATACGCACGAAGAAAGCAGTCGTTGAAGCATGGCGGCCAAATGACCCGTGTGGAGCTCCAGGAAGTCAGCGGGGCAACTGAATCGCCGAGCATTTCCTTGCTCGATCTTGACGCAGCCCTGACGCGGCTGGAGCAGCAGTGGCCGGAAAAAGCAGAGCTTGTGAAGTTGAGATACTTCGCTGGATTGACCATTCCCGAAGCCTCGCGAACCATGAAGATCTCCACCGCAACCGCCGAACGACACTGGAGATTTGCCCGCGCGTGGCTCTACAGTCAGCTGCGAAACGGGGAATGACCAGAATGTCTTTTTTTGGA
Source organism: Rubripirellula sp. (assembly GCA_029287555.1). Lineage (GTDB taxonomy): Bacteria > Planctomycetota > Planctomycetia > Pirellulales > Pirellulaceae > Rubripirellula. Next base: position 3,637 of record JARFQX010000895.1, read on the forward strand.
AAAATATGCAGGCTCATTTGATGGGATGGCCAGCTGAATGTCGCACTGGGCTGATAAGGGAGAGGTTTACCGGCAGAACAGGAGCGAGTTACCGGAGTCATTATGTCCGCGAAGAAACTGAAACTGGAATCTCTGTTCGAGGCCGCCATCGCCATCGAGTCTACGAAAGAGCGGGCTGCATTTGTGCTGAAGTCATGCGCTGAGGACCCGGAACTGCGAGAGACGCTCGAACGGTTACTTGAGTGCGACGCGGAGGTGGGGAGTTTTCTCGAAACGCCTCCCGAGGAGCTGAATGCCACGCTGCTGGCGCGATCGTCGGGAGAGCATCCAGCGGCCTCGTTGGACACCAACGAGGCGGAGATGAAAGGCCGCATGGGCGACAGCGTCCTGCAGTCGTTGGGGCTTACAATCGACGCGCCGAGGGTGATGCTGCGCGACGCCGACCAGCAGGAGGCCGGTCCGATTGAACAGCCCCATTCGCTTGAGATGCCCAAGTCGGTTTCCGACAGTCGCTACCGACTGGACGGGGTGATCGCCCGGGGGGGAATGGGGGCGATTATCAAAGGTCGCGATACCGATCTCGGACGTGATCTGGCCATCAAAGTGCTGCTGGATGAACACAAAGCCAAACCTGAAGTCATTCGGCGGTTCGTCGAAGAAGCTCAAATCGGTGGACAGCTGCAGCATCCGGGTATCGCACCGGTATACGAGCTGAGTCAGTTCGCCGACAAACGGCCGTTCTTCAGCATGAAGCTGGTCAAAGGGCAGACGCTGTCAAAATTGCTTGCCGAACGCCAAGACCCCAGCGAAGACCGGAGTCGGTTCATAGGCATCTTCGAGCAGGTCTGTCAGACCATGGCTTACGCACACTCGCGCGGCGTGATCCACCGCGACTTGAAGCCCGCCAACATCATGGTTGGTGCCTTTGGAGAAGTGCAGGTAATGGACTGGGGCCTCGCCAAGGTACTTCCTGTTGGTGGGGTTGCCGATGAGCAACATGCCCACACGAAGCACAAAGAAACCAGCATCATCCAAACATTACGCAACGGAGTCGGTAGTGATTCACCTGCGGTTGCCGGCACGGTGGGCTCGCAAACACAGATGGGGAGCGTGATGGGCACGCCGGCTTATATGCCGCCTGAGCAAGCCCTTGGCGAAATTGACAATCTCGATGAACGGGCCGACGTATTCGGACTCGGGGCGATCCTGTGCGAGATACTGACCGGCAAGCCGCCGTACGTTGCGGAAGACGGAACCCAGATCTTTCGAATGGCCAGTCGCGGCAAGCTGGGAGACTGCTTTCAGAGGCTTGACGATTGCGCGGCCGATGTCGAACTGATCGCTTTGACAAAGCAGTGCCTCGCACTCGAGCCAACCGAGCGACCTCGCGATGCGGGGATCCTTGCCAAGCGAATCACGCGCTACCTGGAGTCGGTTGAGGCCAAGTTGCGGCTAGCCGAGATGGCGAAAATTGAGGCTCAGGCACGCGCCGAAGAACTTTGCCGTCGCCGCAAACTGTATTACGCGATCGCTGGCATCTTGTTTGCCGGGATTGTGGTCGCTGGACTCGGAGCAAACCACTTTCGTTCCTTGGAAAGGACTCAGCGAATACTAACGGAGCAGATGACAAGTCTGGCGGCACACAACGAAAAACTCGCGAATGAGCGTGAAGCGGAACGAAATGCCGCGATCAAGGCACGGGAGGAGGCCGTCGCCGAGGGGAAACGGACGCGTCGCTCACTCTATACCTCTCACATGAATATGGCGCAGCTCGCATCGGAGACGGCATTCCTTGGTCCGCTTCCCGAACTCCTCGCTCCTTACATCCCACAATCCGGACAGCAGGAAGACCTTCGCGGTTTCGAGTGGTATTACTGGTGGCGTCAGTCGCATCAATACCGGCTGAGCGTCGATTACGAGGATTCTCTTGTTTGGGCTGTTGGCATTTCACCCCAAGGAAACACCGTGGCGGCGGGTGGCAATCCACTTCTCTTGCCTTGGTTGTGGCCGCTGGTTTCCGAGGAGGAGACGTATCCAGTCAAAATTTGGGACGCGAACACCGGTACACTCTTGGCAACATGTGCCGGCCACGTGCGCGGCGTGAGGTCCGTCGCGTACACGCCTGATGGAACTCGGCTGGCTTCCGCAGGTGGAGACTCGATGGTGAAGATATGGGCCGTCGACACCGGAAGACTTCTGAAGACTTTTGAGCATCGCAACCCCGTCTATCCGAACGCGACATTCATAAACAGCGTGGCGATTTTGCCGGATGGCAAGCGGATTCTTTCAGTAAACAATTCGATACGAATCTGGGATCTTGAAGAGGGGCGTTTGCTGCACGAGTTCGGCATCGGCGAGCAGTACATCTTGCAGATGGCCGTGTCACGCGACGGCACCAAAGTGGCCGTCATTCGCGGAAAACTGTCCGGTCAACTCCCAACTCTAGAGCTTTGGGATGTCCCGGCCGACGCGGGCGAAATTGGCAAGCCAAGGACAGCGTCCCTGATGGAGAGTCATCAGTTCATCGCACTTTCCCCTGATGGGAATCTGATCGCAACGGCAGGAACTGATAAGAACATCTCACTTTGGGATGCAAGCACAGATGAGATTCGTCAGGTCGGACAACGATTGAGAGGACATGCAAACGTTGTCAACTCAGTCGTGTTTACCCATGATGGAAGTCGCCTCGCATCGTGCGCTGCCGACGGCAGGATCCTTTTCTGGGATGTCGATTCCCGGCAACCTCTGTTTATCTTGAAGGGCTACAGCCAACAGGTCCACGCTCTGGCGCTCTCCGCAGACGGAGCCACGCTGCTGTCCGGGGCGGCTGATGGCACGATCAAGCTCTGGGAGACTGGCGATTTGCAGTCGGAATCGTCGATTCTCGGTGGCCATCGGCAGTCAGCCAGCAAGGTCGTTTTTTCGCCAGATGGTCGACTGCTGGCCGCGGCAGGTGCGGACGGAAAGATCATCGTCTGGGATGCTGGCTCCGAAAAGGTAATTGCCGAGATTGACCACGGGGACGTCGTCAAAGACGTTTGTTTTCTCGAGGATTCAAAGAGCCTGGTCTCCGGCGGTGCTGATGGAGTTGTTCGCTTTTGGGAGCCAGAATCGGGGAGCTCGTTGGCAGAGTTTCCAATCTCGGACGCACAACCCTCGCAGATCCGCGCGATGGCGGTCTCCGCAAACACGCTGGCAGTCCTTTTGCAAAGCGGGGACGTGACGTTCTTGGATGTCGGGACAAAACGCGCACAGACCACCATGATTCGTGGAAATCAAGTGATCGGAACCACCCCGCCACTGGAGTTCTCACCGGACGGCAAGCAACTGGTGACGCGTGGCGCGAAATCGGAATTCATCGTCTGGGATGTGGCGACCGGCGAACCGTTGTGGACCGAGCACGGGGAACATGGCCGGCCCATTTATTCGGTCGCCTATTCACCAAGTGGAGAGGTCCTGGCCGTGGCGACCGAGGCCGGCACGATCACTTTGTGGCATGCCGACAAGCAAGAAAAGTTGCAAGTCATGCAAGGAGCATCCACTTGGATTCGCTCGTTGATGTTCTCTCCGGACGGGGCACGTTTAGCTTCCGGCAGTGATGATCAAATGATTACTCTCTGGGACGTGGAAACGGGTGAGCCAACCACGCGTTTAAAAGGGCACCACGGCTACGTGCTCTCGGTGACTTTTTCTGCCGACGGAAACGCCATCGCATCCTCCGGGGACGACACGACGGTCCGACTTTGGCGAGCTGCCGCACCTCAGGAAGTGCCGAGTCCGTAGCATCGACCGAGAAAGTTGGATCTCAGCATCGCGTCGCCGTGCAGAAATGCTCCACGGCGAAACCGATCCGCCAAGCCACTTCGGTTTCCGAGACCTCGGCAAGTGACCCGGTTCGACGAACTTTTCCCCGAAAATGGTCCGAGTTTTCGAAAAGACTGCGGCGAAGGAATTTCGCTGCGACGCTGAGGTCGATGCAACCTTTCCTGTAAGAGTGTGTCAAGTGAGAGCGGTCTCCATCGGGGTCGCTTCGTAAAGGTAACGGTCTGCGTTTTCGCCTATTTCGTGTTCCGGCTGGTTTTCCTTTGTTAGTGGGCACTCAGGTTAGGTTCAGCTCAGTTGTCGTCGCAGCGGGAAGTTGCGATCGTTCTTGTCGTCCGCGATTGCTCCCGACACATTCCTTCGCGAGGTACCGCTGGCGGTTGTCGTCAGCAGCTCTGCATGGTTGTTGCAGACGCGTATCTATCTGGTGCGAATTCCTCGCCGAAAGGGCCACTCCATCCAACTGGCTCGTGCGGTTGGCTCGAGTCGGACTCCAGTCACCACATCTACGGTTGCATTCGAGTTGGCCCAATCGGGAGGGATCTCGATCCGCCGTGGCGGATCGGATCGAACAACCTTGGCTGAATTTTGGATTCGCTAGTGTCTCCTTGTTGGTTACATGGAGGCTTCGTCGTCCTGTCGTCCGTCGGGGCTCACCTCCGGGCGAAGCGCATGACTCCGACGGATGACGGGACGTAAGAGAAGCCGGTGGATCAAGTTTCGGGGTTGCTACAAGTTTTTTCCGAGGCTTTGTTGTTCCGAGTCCCGAGGGGCTCATGTCCGGGCTTGTTCTGTCGAGAGCTGGCGACACTCGCCATAGGTTTTGCCCTGGTTCAGCATGTGCCAGATGACTGTCGCCAACTTTCCCATCACGGCAACCCGGCGTGAGTCCCCAGTAATTGGCCAAGCTATGAGATCGCGGGAACCGTTCTATTCGGCCAACGCGACACGCTAACGCGATGGCTGTAAAGCGACCGACGCCTGGCATCGACGTCAGTAGAACAGCTTCTTTGCTAGAAGCACAGCGTTCACCAATGACTGTCTCAAGCTCTTTGATGCGATGCTCAATGTGCTCGAGATCGGAAAGCAAATAATCCATCTCCAAACGATCGACCTTGGGCAACGACAGCTTCTTGATCCAATTGATTGCTTCAATCGTTGGGAATGTCTTGGTCGGCATGTGCCACATCAGGTTATGGCGTCGCAGAACGTACTTGATTTTGTTGATGATCCGCGTTCGTTCACGTCGCGCGTCTCTGCGGAGTACGGTCAGCCGCCGATTCTCCTGGTCAACCTTGGAGGCGATATCGACCTGTCGCAGTCCCTTCACCGGTTTGCCATGTAGCAGACGCCCACGGTTGACCCACAACAACTCACTCAGCGACGCGGCATCGCGACGATCGGTCTTCTGCTTCTTTCGATCATCGGGTTGGATCACGATCACTTTGTGACAGCGGTAGTTGTAGAGCATGTCAATCAACCAATCGCCAAACCCGCCCACTTCCAAGACGGCGACAAAGGATTCGCCATCCCGGAGCCGTTCGCGGGTTAACTGCTCAAAGAACTCGTTGATCTTCTCCGGTCGAGTGGAGACCTGCCGAGCCTGGATGACGTCACATTCTTCATTGCGAAGTGAGATCGTGATCTGACGTGCGTGCTGATCGATTCCGAGGTACAACATTTGAGTGGTTCTCCTGTTGGAGGAAAGATTGAAACGGCTTCCCATTTTCGATGGGAGAACCACTTTTCCTCAGCAAAACCAACTCTTTCATAGATACCAACAGCACTTTTGGTGACGGATTTGCAATGCCGTCAAAGGTCACTTCCGCACCCTTGTATTCACCGACCTTGTTTCAAACGAACCCGACCGAAGCAGGCACCTTTAGCTACGTTCGTTTCCATCCCAATCACTGCCAAATGTGAGCTCCATCCGGTTCCCAAGGAGGGTGATCATCGCGATTCTGAGTGCGGACGGTGGCAACCATTACCGTTTCGTGGCCTGCCACGCGAAGGTTGACTGTGCTAGCGAGGGTCACTCCAACTAGGTGGTCGCGCTGTCCAAAACTTGCGTGAGAAAGCGTAGAATGCTCTGACTGAAAACTTGAGTGCCCGCCGAACTTGTCGACGGATTCTGAAAAGTGTTTGATGGGTTGCATTTGGCTCATGAGATCCACGCGATGGTGACGAACAGCGGCGATGAGTTGGAGAGGAAATACCGATGAGAGTTCAATCGATACTTTGCGCGTTACTCTTGATCAACACTGGAACAGCCTCCGGCGCAATGAAGCCGCAGGTGAAGTTCGCCAGCAATGAGATCCAGGCTTCTTTGGCTGCACGCGGGGAGAATGCGAGCGTCGTGCTACAGGTCGACGACTCGGTCGACCTCAAACCTGAAGGCTTCATGATCCGCAAAAGCGGGGAATCGATTACGGTTACCGGCAAGGACGCGGGCGGCGTCATGTATGGCGGGTTGGACCTGGCAGAAACGATCCGCTCCGAAGGTCTGGCCGGTGTCAAAGACAAGAGGCAAGATCCCTACATGCGGATGCGGGGCATTAAATTCAACATTCCGCTGGATGTACGCTCGCCGAGCTACAGCGATGTGTGCGACGCGGCACAGAAGAACATTCCCGAGATGTGGAACATGGACTTCTGGAAGACGTACATCGATACGCTCGCCAAATACCGCTACAACTACATCTCGCTCTGGTCCATGCACCCTTTCCCAAGCATGGTCAAGGTGCCCGAGTATCCGGATGTGGCACTTGACGACGTCAAACGCTCGCGTGGCCCCTTTCAAGAGTACTACAGCGGGCTGGGCGTTGATTGGACAGGCCCGGAATTTCAAGAAGAGAACCTCGAGACGGTCAAGAAGATGACCATCGAGGAGAAGATTGCGTTTTGGCGGCAGGTGATGGCCTATGGGAAGTCCAGGAACGTCGACTTCTACATCGTCACCTGGAACATTTTCGACTACGGCATCGATGGCAAGTACGGTATCAACGATGATCCGGAGAACGAAACTACGATCGATTATTTCCGCCAGAGCGTCAAAGCACTCATCTTGACCTACCCCGACCTGGCCGGGATCGGAATCACAACGGGCGAGAACATGCGTACGCTCGTCGATGGCAAGAAGAAGCACATGCCGGCGGAGCCGAAAGAAGAATGGATGGTCAAGACCTATGTCGCAGGTACGCTCGACGCACTTGCCGCACAGCCGGGCAGAAAAATTCGCTTCATCCATCGGCAGCACATGACCGGAGCGGACATGGTGCTCGCGAAGATGCAGCCGCTGATTCAGCATCCCGATGTGGACTTTATCTTCAGCTTCAAATACGCCAAAGCACATGTCTATTCCGCGACACGTCAGCCGTACCATGAAGAGTTTGTCCCGACGATACGCGGCAAGGTAAAGACCATCTGGACGCTCCGGAATGACGATGTCTACCTTTTTCGCTGGGCTTGTGCGGACTTTGTCCGCGAGTTCGTAAAAAACATCCCCTACGATGTTTCGCAAGGCTATTACTATGGTCATGACGGGTTTATCAACGGCCGAGAGTTCACGCAGCTGGACCGTGAATCGCCGCGGCAATTGGAGGTTCAGAAACATTGGCTCCAGTGGATGCTGTGGGGACGCTTGGGCTACAACCCGGACTACTCCAACGACCGGATCATCGCCATGCTTGGCGCACGATACCCCGAAGTGAATGGCGCCAAATTGTTCGATGCGTGGCAAAAAGCATCCATGGTGTACCCACGCGTGACTGGGTTCCATTGGGGCAGCTTGGATTTCATGTGGTACATCGAGGGTGTCCGCGGCAGGAACAGTTACACGTCGCAGCAAGGCGCAGAACTCAAATCGGGCTTCCATGATGTCAACACCTTTTTGAATATCCCCCCGCATGCATATGCGGGAGTTCAATCGATCCAGGACTTCGTCGACGGCAAGCAGACCGAAGACCTCACGCCATTGTCGCTGGCCGACCTGATTGACAGTGATGTTGAAGCGGCGGAAGAGACACTCAAGGAATTGGGCGAAGTCAAGGACAAGGAACTCCGTCTCACCATCGACGACATCAGAGTCATCTGCGAGATGGGTCGTTACTATGCCGACAAGATTCGCGGATCGACCTATGTTGCGTTGGCCCGCAAGGGCAAGGATCAGGCTGACAAAGACAAGGCGGTTTCAACGCTGACCTGGGCCGCAGATCACTATAAGGCATATGTCGCCTTGGTCACCTCCAATCACATCAATCAAATCTGGTTCAATCGCGTCGGCACGTTGAATTTCAGGGATCAGGTTGAAGATGCGATGCTCGACATCGAGTTGGCGAAGCAGATTGAGGTGAAGTGATTCGCGATGTGCAGTATAAATGCGACTTGCAATCACCGAGAATTCTTGGCGATTGGGGAGGCAGTCTTGCATGTGCCTCGCGAGGTGGCGGAGCACAGGCTTCCCCTCTTCGTTCGTGCATACTTGCCCGGGAAACTACCCGATATACAGGGAAGAGTGCGGTCAAGTCTTCGTGCCAAGTCGCGTTGGGCGATGCACCCGCTGTCACGAGAGTACCTGGATCTCGAGTCACGCAACGGAAACTTTTACGCCAGTGATCGCTCCACCTGTCGAGGGGCGCTGAAAAGGGACCAGTGATGGGCGCTTGAAAGTCCTCCACCTTGTGAGGGGATTGGCCGAATTATTGTCTTCTGTTTTGCGGGTGCAAAACGGAGACGAATAGTTCGGTGGCCAATCATTTAAGCGTGACCAAGTCCAACCAGATCAAGCGTTTACGACAAGAAGGACTCTCCCAGCGTCAGATCGCCGATGCTGTCGGTGTCGACCGAAAGACCGTGCGGCGGCATCTGCCAAGCGGAGAGTCAAAAGGGACCACGGCGCCCACCGGCTCGGAAGGGGCCGGCGAGACGAGCGAGCGGACCTCCGCTAGCCAGTGCGAGCCACTCCGGGAGACCATCATCGAATTGCTCGCCGCGGGCTTGCATGCCCGGCGGATCCATCAAGACCTGGTGGCCGAACACGGCTTCGACGGGAGCTACTACAGCGTTCGCCGGTTCGTCAAAGCTCTGCGGAAGGAGAAACCCGAGGCGTTTCGGAGGATCGAAGTCGAGCCAGGCTTCGAAGCACAGGTCGACTTCGGGACCGGCGCCCCGATCGTCGGCCCGGATGGTAAACGCAGGCGAACCCATGTCTTTCGAATTGTCCTGAGTCACTCACGGAAAGGGTATGCCGAAGTTGTCTTTCGACAGACAACCGATGACTTCATCCATGCCCTGGAAAACGCATTTTGGGAATTCGGAGGTGTTCCCAAAACAGTCGTCATCGATAACCTCAAGGCTGCAGTAAAACATCCTGATTGGTATGACCCGGAACTGGTCCCCAAGCTGCGTGCCTTCGAGCGACACTATCGGGTCACCATTCTACCGACCAAGCCCTACACACCGCGGCACAAGGGGAAGGTCGAACGGGGCGT
>JARFQX010000375.1 GCA_029287555.1 Rubripirellula sp.
TTATTGACAAGCGACGATCAAATCGTAGCCCAGGTGGTAGCCGGGAAGACGAGTGAGTTTCGGAAGCTCGTGGAGCAGTATCATCCGCCGGTCTTCCGCTTCGCACGCAACTTGATCGGAGACGAACACGATGCCGAAGACGTCACGCAGGAAGTATTTCTTGCGGCGTTCGACCATTTGGCTTCTTACAACGCCAAACGGGCTTCGTTGCTGACGTGGTTGTTCACCATCGCGCGGAACCGATGCGTGAACTACCTGAAGCGAACGCGGCCGCTAGTCGGTGGCGAAGCGATTGCCGACACCCCACCAGTCGCGAGCAGCGACGATTCCGCGCGGAATGAGTTTTGGAGCCGCCTCGACAAAGCGCTCGATGCATTGCCCATCGAGCAGAAGACGGCGTTTGTTCTGGCGGAGATTGAAGGTCTGCCTTATGCCAACATTGCTCATATTGAGCAAACGACACTCGGCACTGTGAAGTCAAGAATCCACCGCGCCAAGCAGCGTTTGCGGGCTGTCATGGCACCGACATTGGGAGAGCAATGATGGCCGACGAACCAATGTACGACGAGTGGATTGCCAATCGCCGGGCCGCCTCACCATCCCGAGAGCTAACCGACCGAGTGATGGCCGCAGTGGAGGAGCGGTGCGGGCAGCGCGAATCCTACGTTCATCTTGCCGATCGCATGAACGCATCGCGACCAGCTCGTTGGGCAGCTTGCTTGGCGTCGTTGCTGGTGGGCAGCCTACCGTTTCTGTTGGTCGCGTATGCGGCAGAGTTGCTCGTATTTTAGTGGAGAACGTCAGCAATGGCCTCAGGGAAAAACTCTGTTCGATTTCCGTGGGTTGCACTCGCTCTTTCGTTTCTATCGTCAGGAGTCGGCCACATTTATTGCGGTCGCATTGTGAAGGGGCTCTTCTTGTACTCGGCAAGGTTTTTGCTGCCGCTGCTGTGCGTCATCGCTGCGTTCGCGCAACCTTCCAATGCAGTCTTGCTCGGCCTGATTCTGGTGCCGGCGGCGGTGACGGTTATCATCTTCCTCTACTCACCGATCGATGCTTATGCCATCGCTATGCGAGCTCGTCCCGACTACGAGCTGAAGGAGTACAACCGCGCGAGCTTGTACTGGTTGCTTGTCGCGATGCAGCTTGCTTATCCCGTCGCGTTGACGTGGGGCATTCGGGAGTATGCCTACGAGGCGTTCCTCATTCCGACGCGCAACATGAGCCCCAACTTTCTGGCCGGCGATCGGGTTCTGGTGAACAAGCGACCGTTCCGTGATGGCTTTCCGCGGCGCGGTGACGTCGTCGTGTTTCGCACGCCGTCGTCGGAAGCAGGGCACACCTGGATCGCGCGTGTGATCGGTGTCGCTGGGGATCAAGTTGTGATCAAGGGGAGAGAGATCGAAGTGAACGGTAAAAAGCTGGAGCGTGAGCGAGTGCCGAGGGATAGCATCGCCCGGATCCGCAAACAAGTAGAAGGCAACGTGCACTACGAATCGCACGCCGGCCGGCGTTATCGAGTGCTCTTTGCCGATGATCCCCACGACGAATCCGCAATGGACGAAATCAGTGTCACCGTCCCGGACCGGAGCGTCTTCGTGATCGGAGACAATCGCGATCGCGCGAGAGACAGCCGACACATCGGCTCGATTCACGTCGGCGACGTGATTGGCTACGTTGACTACATCTACTTCCCGGCTGAAACGTGGTCGCGGTTTGGCGTGTATCGGGACTAGCCAGCGTCGCCATGCAGCTGCCCCCTGCCTTGGCAGCCCTGAAGAGCGTGGATTTTCGCCTTTACGGCCACCGCCACGATGGTTGTGATAGACTCGGTGAGCCTCCCTCAGGAGCTTCACTCAACTAGAATTGCGGATGATCCATGATTGCGCCAGGACCACTCGAACTACTCGTCATTGGGGCCATTTTTCTCGTAACCGTACTTGTTCCCGTTGCCCTAATCTTTGGTTTGCTTTTCACCCTAAAGATCGGGCCGTTCCGCCAACACAATCCGAACCTGCTGTCGTGCCCTGATTGTGGGGCGCACGTGTCGCGCCGTGCTGCGAGTTGCCCGCAATGCGGACGCCCCTTGGAACCTCTTGAATGAAAGCGATTGCAGGTTCGACCCATTGTGCCGAAGGCAATTAACAAGGACAAATTGAAACAAGCAGACAAAGTGATGGATGCGAGGGGCATCCTTGGCCCGCGAGCGGGTATTCGAATCCCCGTCAGTGGGAAACACAGTGTGCATCGCCGCACGAAAGTCGAGTAGACGCGACGTCAGCTAGCCACGTAGTGATCCTGCGAGTACTTTCCTTGCGGGTTATCTTCGGTTGAGTTCCGGTGGTCCCGTGACCCATTAAAGTGAAGCGAGTGCCTTCTGAGAGGAAAGCGGGTGGAAACAGACACACGCATTCACAAACTGGCGGACGATCGCAAACTCGCTTATGCAGAGTATGGCGATCCGGAAGGCAGGCCGGTTCTAATGATTCATGGCAATCCCGGCTCACGTTTGTTTTGGGGCCGGCTCCCGGGCGCTCCCTTTCGCCCCGGACTTCGCCTGATCGTACCGGACCGTCCCGGCGTTGGTTTGTCGGACTTTGGCGCCGGTCGTACGGTGGCTGATTGGCCTGATGATGTCGAGAGTCTGTTAAACAGCCTGGACATAAAAAGAGTTGATGTATTCGGCGCTTCTGCAGGCGGTCCCTACGCATTGGCATGCGCGTGGAAGATTCCACATCGGCTTGGATCGGTCGGCGTGTTTGCGCCGATGGGTCCATTGCTCCCGGACAGCTCTGAAGGCCTCGTCCCCTCCCTTGCAAAACGTTACCACGTCGCTCCACAGCACCCGCGTCTGATCCGGTTACACAGGGCTCTTCTGGCATTACTGGCTAGATGGTTGCCTTCGCTCTACGCCAAGTTGATTGTCCGCGAGTTCTCCGACGTTGATCTGGATGCGTACGTGCGGCTCGACATTGCTCGCTGGATCGCACCAGATCGTCGCGAGTTCTATCGGCAGTGGGGCCGCGGAGTGGCGTACGACGTGACCATTCCGGCGACGTGGCCGATTCCGTTGAACGAAATCCAATTGCCTGTTTATCTCTGGCAGGGAGAACTCGACACCGCCGTGCCACCATCGAGTAGCCGCTATCTGGCACGGCAACTTCCGAGTTGCCGTGCCAAATTCATCCCCGACTCAGGTCATTTCTGGATATTTGAGCACGTGGGCGAAGTCCTCGACACGCTCCTAGCCGCTGACCCGAAACATGAATCTTGACTCAACTGAGCCACTTCACGTAGCTGAGTCCTCGAGCGGGCGACACCGATGCGTTCAATCGAGATACGTTTGAGTCTTAGCGGGTGGACCCAATTGTCGTTGAGCATGAACGCGAGGAATTAGGAACAATGAACAACTCTGATCACCCGGGTTCCGGGCCGCAGCCACGATTCCAAGTCTGCATCATTCCCGTAACGCCGCTTCAACAAAACTGTTCAATTATCTGGTCGACCAAGACCCGGGAAGCCGCGATCGTCGACCCTGGCGGTGAAGCTGATCGTATCATCACGGCAGTCGCAGAGCTGGACGTTAATGTGGCGGCGATCTGGCTGACGCATGGTCACATTGATCACGTCGGCGCGGCCGGTCCCATCCGGAAAAGGTTTGATGTCCCGATCGTGGGTCCACATGCAAAGGATCAATTCTTGCTCGATGCGATCGAAGCCAGCAGCGGCAAGTACGGCATCCAGGGCGCGACCAACGTCACTCCGGACCGCTACTTGAGCGAAGGTGACAAAGTCGAACTATCAGGAATCGATTTCGACGTGTACGAGTGCCCGGGACACACCCCTGGCCACATTGTGCTGGTACAGCCCGACGACGCGTTCGCTTTTGTCGGGGACGTCCTGTTCCGGGGTTCAGTGGGCCGTTCCGATTTTCCCTACAGTAACCACGATGATCTCATTCACTCAATCGTTCACAAACTCTGGCCGCTCGGCAATGAGATCCGTTTTCTACCCGGCCACGGTCCAATGTCGACATTCGGCCAAGAACGTATCGACAACGCGTTTGTCGCCGACTCGGTGCTCGGCATCGAGGAACGCTAACGCTCATAAGATCTAGACGGGCAGTTCGTCGAGCGCGGGTCCGGTTCCCATCCAGAAACAATCGTGGGCACCTGCACCAGTTGGTGATTGTGCCTTGTGAGCGCGCGGTATTCCTTCGAGAATACGCATACTGTCGCGGTTGCTTGCTGCATTTGCGCGACGACTTGATTAGTGATCTTTAGGAGGTCGCGTCACCTTGATGGTTCATCGTTCGCGCCTGCACAGTTATCGTG
>JARFQX010001014.1 GCA_029287555.1 Rubripirellula sp.
CTTCGCTTTCTTTAGCTCAGAATGCGGGCGCAACGGCGGAGCCAGGTTCCAAGTTCTTGCCACCGTCGACGGCCCTGTATCTCGAAGTGCCGAATCCTGCCGAGCTGATCTCGCTCGTCTTTGATCATCCACTTCGCGAGAAGATCGAATCGCTCGAACCGTACCGCGCCGCGACCAATAGCCAAGCCTACAAACGGTTCTTGCTCGTTCGCACGATGTTCGAAGGCCAGGTTCAGATGCCCTGGCGCGAGGCACTCGAGACGTTCCTGGCCCATGGCCTCGTGCTGGCCGTCGATCGCGAGACGGAGGGAACTGCGCTGATCGTCCATGGCAAGGACGAAGCGTCGATGCAGTTGCTTCGTGACAAGCTAGTTGAGTTCGCGAAGCTGGACGCAAATCCCGATCGCTTGAAACAGGGGAGTTATCGAGACATCGACGTCCAGCAAGTTGACAAGATTGCCTTCGCAGCAGTGGGGCCGCGATTGTTCTTCACCAACCGAAAGGAACTGGGCAAAGATATCCTCGATCGAATGCTCGACGGAGGGGAATCGCTAGCCGATCAGGCTCGCTATCTCACCGCGCGACAAACCCGGCAAACACCACAAACCCGGCAAACACCACTGCTCGCTTGGGGTTATGCCGACGTCGAGTCGCTTCGTGACGCGGGCGTTGCACGAAACGTGTTCTTCGACCAAATCAACCAGCCGGTTGCCGAGTTGATCTTCGGAGGGATTCAGAGTTGCCTGCAGAAGACGCCCTACGCCGCCGCCTCGCTCGCGGGGGACCCCGCGGGACTCCAACTCGTGATTGACATGCCGCATCAGGAAGATTGGGTTCCCGAGTCGCGCGACTATTATTTTGGGCCGGAGGGAGCCGGGCGAGCACGAGGGTTGCCCGATTTGCCAGAGACGCTTTTTGCGCTGAGCACCTATCGCAACTTTTCGGAGATGTGGTTGCGAGCCGGTGACTTGTTTAACGCGGACGTCAATGACGGCATCGCCCAGGCAGACGCCAACCTGACGACTCTGTTCGCGGGACGCGATTTCGGCGAAGACATTCTCGGTTCGTTTGAGCCCGAGGTGGGATTCATCGCGGTCCGGCAAGACTTTGATGCCCACTCGCCAACTCCAACCATCAAGCTGCCCGCATTTGCGGCGATTTTCGAATTGCGCGATCCCGAGACGATGACGCGAGAGCTGCGGCGGACTTATCAGAGTCTGGTCGGATTCCTCAACGTTGTCGGCGCGATGAACGGACAGCATCAACTTGAGCTCGGAAACGAATCCGCTGGCTCCCAGGGTGAACTGGTGACGGCAAGCTATGTCCCCGAGGCGGGTGAAGAGGATTCGACCGACGCCGAGATTGTCTTTAATTTCTCTCCCAGCGTTGGTTTCGTCGGCGACCGCTGCGTGGTTGCCAGCCGCGCGTCGCTCGCCAGGGCATTGATCGAGCATCACGAGTCCGAACGCGAGCGGACGGATGACAACACGCGTGCGAAGCTCAATGCCAAAGTGCTAAGGGATGTCTTGGCCGACAACCGCTCGCAACTCGTCGCGCAAAACATGCTTGAGGAGGGGAGCACGAAGGAGCAAGCCGAGGCAAACATCGACCTGTTGCTTCAGGTAATTGAATATTTCCGGGGTGCCCACGCTTCGCTGCAAACGACCGACGAGATGTTGCGGTTCCAGCTTTCCTTGGAGGTGACCGGTGAGTCGTCTGAACTCGATTGACGTCGATTGGGCCTGGGCCCCCTTCGAACCGACTGACGAAGCGCCATGGGATTTACGCTCGGCAGCCCATCTCTTTCGGCGAGCCGGGTTTGGGGCTGACTGGGACACCATTGGCGATGCGGTTAGCCGCGATCCGATCAGCGTGGTCAGGGAATTGGTCGAGGCGCGGGAGCCAGACTCGTTCCTTGCAGACATGCGGGGATTGTTGCGGGCAGCCCTTGCCACCGGCAATGTCCGACAGCTCTCGGCGCAGTGGGTCTACCGGATGCCCAACACGCCGGCACCTCTGTTGGAGAAGATGACGTTGTTTTGGCACGGGCACTTTGCGACGAGCGCTGCCAAGGTGGAAGATGCCGAGCTGATGCAGCGTCAAAACGACCTGCTAAGAAAGTTGGCTTTGGGCGATTTCTCGGAGTTGTTGCTTGAGATTTCCCGTGATCCGGCGATGCTTCTCTATCTCGATTCGGCAACCAACCGGAAGTCTCATCCCAACGAGAATTACGCCCGCGAAATCATGGAGTTGTTTAGTCTGGGCGAGGGGCATTACAGCGAGCAAGACATTCGCGAACTCGCCCGGTGTTTTACCGGCTGGGAAGTCAAGCGAAAGAAGTTCCGTTTCAACCGCTACCAATACGATTCGGGGGTCAAGACGGTCTTGGGCGAGGAGGGCTCGTTGACGGGCGAGCAGGGAGTGGCGTTAGTGGCCGCTCAGGACGCGGCTCCCCGTTTTCTCGTGAGAAAGTTGCTGCGCTACTTCTTGGTGGATGAAGAGAAACTTACCGAAGATGTGGTCGAACCGCTTGCGCAACAGTTCCGCAACGATGGGCTGCGGGTCGCTCCGGTGGTTCAACGCATTCTGTCGAGCAACCTGTTCTTTTCTCCGCTTGTTCGCGGTCGAAAGATTCGTTCGCCCGTCGATGTGGGCGTTGGATTCTTGGTTGCGATGGAAGGCAGAACCGACTGTTTTCACTTGGCTGATGATTTGGAACAACTCGGCCAAGGGCTCTATTTTCCACCGAGTGTGAAGGGCTGGGATGGAGGACGCACGTGGATCAACTCCTCCACGCTGTTGGGAAGAGCGAATTTGATTCATCGATTGATCTCCGGCGGCAAGACGCGATTTGCGGGGCAATCGATTTCCCAGTGGGCCGAAGGGAACGGGTTGTCGAATCCCGATGCACTGGTCGATCGCTTGGAGACATTGCTGTTGGCTGTTCCGATCTCCGATTCGAGCAAACGGCGGATCCTGGCTCTGGCCAAGCCGTCTGAGAAGAATTGGGTCGGAGAGTTGATCTACACACTTTGTACGTTGCCCGAGTTTCAACTGGCATGAACATGAATGACTTGACACACAGGTGGTCGCGACGGACGTGGCTGCGGGCGGCCGCGGCAAGTGGCTCCCTGGTCACCCTCGAGAGACTGGCGCCTGGCATTCTCGCGCAGGCTGCCGAAGCATCGGCTCAGGAGGAACGGATCCTGGTTGTCTTGGAAATGGCCGGGGGCAATGATGGCTTGAACATGGTGGTTCCGCACCGGGACGAGGCCTATCGCAAAGCAAGGCCCGTGATTGGGATTCCCGCCGATGCAACGCTCACGGTCGATGACGACATCGGTCTGCATCCCGCCATGCGCTCCCTTGCCGATCTGCTTGAACAGGGCCGCTTCGCC
>JARFQX010001028.1 GCA_029287555.1 Rubripirellula sp.
GCTTCTATTACCCCGCTCCGATCGCGCCACGCTGGTCTGATTCCATGGAGCGCAACAGTGCTGCCGGATCGACGGGTTCGCGTCGCGTTCCCCAATGTCCCGGCCGCTCGGCAAAGTGACCAGCAATCGTTTGTCCACAGAACCGACAGTGATTTCGATCCAGTTCGTAGACGCCCAAGTCGTAGCATCGCCGCTCGATCAACATCTTGCCGCAATTGGGACAGTACGTGCTCTCGCGCGGAGGATCAAAAACGTTTCCTATGTACACGTAGTTTAAACCGGCTTCCATCGCGATGTCGCGAGCTTGGAACAGCGTCTCCGGTGGCGTTGGCGGCGTGTCCATCATGTGATAGTCGGGATGGAACGCACTGAAGTGCAGCGGTACGTCGTCACCAAGTTCCTTGTGAATCCACTGGCACATCCGACGGATTTCCCCCAGGTCGTCGTTTGCATTCGGAATGATCAGATTAGTGATCTCCAGCCACACTGAGCTTTCGTGCTTGATCCAGCGCAGGGTGTCGAGAACAGGTTCAAGGTGGGACAACGTGAAATGCTGGTAGAAGTCTTCCATGAATCCTTTCAAGTCAACGTTGGCCGCGTCCATCACGTCAAAGAACGCTTTTCTGGGTTCCGGGCAGATGAAGCCGGCTGTTACCGCAATCGTTTTCAAGCCGCGTTCGTGACACTCATTCGCGGTGTCGATCGCGTATTCGGCCCAGATGACTGGGTCGTTATACGTGAACGCCACGCTGTGACAGCCGAGTTGCACTGCCGCCTCGGCAATCATTTCCGGGGTCGCTTGTTGGCTCAGCCGATCGAGAACCTTCTTTGATTTCGTGATGCCCCAAGCTTGGCAAAACTTGCATCCCAGGTTGCATCCGGCCGTTCCGAACGACAGGACACTCGTCCCCGGGAAGAAGTGATTGAGAGGTTTCTTTTCCACTGGGTCGATGCAGAATCCCGTGCTTCGCCCGTAGGTATTGAGCACCAATTGTCCGTCAACATTTTGGCGGACGAAGCAGAATCCATAACCGCCCTCCTTGAGCGCGCAGTGACGTGGGCACAAATCGCACACCACCCGCCCATTTCTCTTGTGCCACCAGTTCGCCGTCTTGAGGCCTGCCACGGGCTTCTCGCCCGGACGTACCGATTCGATTTGGTTCATTTGGTTTCTCCCGCCCGCGTAGCGGAGTAGGGATTCGTCTTACTGCGAGAAATAGGCAAATACCGCGCCGTCCAGCGTCTTTTCGGTGCCTGACTCACTCCTTCAACGCCCGAGTGATCGCGATTCCGTCGATTTGGGAGGAAAAATCGCGCGGATGAGGCGACCCGGAGTTCACGTTCCGGATTCCCAGGCCGAGAGATATCGGACCTGTTCCGCGGTCAGACTGTCGATCTTCAGCCCCAAAGCGTCGAGCTTGAGGCGTGCCACTTGCTCGTCGATCTGTTTCGGTACGGGGTGCACGATTGCTTCAAGCGACGTGTCTTTGGAACTCGCCACGATGTACTCGACGCACAGAGCTTGGTTGGCAAAGCTCAAGTCCATGACCGCGCTGGGATGGCCCTCTGCGGCTGCCAGGTTGACGAGTCGGCCTTCGGCAAGAAGCTGAAGGTCGCGTCCGTCTGGCAGCGTGTAGGTCGTGACATGTTTTCGCGGGTGGGCAACACTTGTCGCCATGGATTGCAGGGCATTCGCATTGACCTCGACATTAAAGTGTCCCGAGTTGGCAAGAATGGCTCCGCTCTTCATCCGTTCGAAGTGGCGTTGATCGATCACATTGATGTCTCCCGTGGCGGTGACGAAGATGTCGCCTACCTCAGCCGCTTCGAGCATCGGAAGAACACGATAACCATCCATCGTCGCTTCCAGGGCTCTGAGCGGATCAACTTCCGTGACGACCACGTGGGCCCCCTCGCCCTTGGCACGCATCGCAATACCTCGCGAACACCATCCATAGCCGGCTACGACGAACGTCTTTCCAGCCAGCAAGGTGTTGGTCGCTCGAAGGATTCCGTCGATCGTCGACTGGCCGGTACCGTAGCGGTTGTCGAACAGATGTTTGGTCATCGCGTCGTTGACCGCGACGATCGGGTAGCGGAGCGCCTTCTCTCGCTCCATGGCACGCAGTCGGATCACGCCGGTTGTCGTTTCCTCGGTGCCACCGAGCACGCTCGGCAGCAAATCCGTTCTGTTCTTGTGAAGCATAGTGACCAAGTCCGCTCCATCGTCCAAGGTGACCTTTGGCGGGACTTCCAGGACCGTGCGGATGTGCCGATAGTAAGTCTCGTTACTCTCGCCACATGTCGCGAACACCGAGACGCCCTGATCAGCCAGCGCCGCCGCAACGTCGTCTTGCGTTGATAGCGGATTCGATGCGCAAAGCCGAACGTCGGCTCCACCCGCTTTGAGGACTTGGATCAACCGTCCGGTCTCCGTTGTCACGTGAAGACAAGCTCCGATCGCGATTCCCGCGAGCGGTTTTTCAGCTTGAAACCGGGACTCAATCGACTTCAAGACAGGCATCTCGCGGGCTGCCCAGGCAATCCGCCGGTGACCCTCTTCGGCACGCGTAAGGTCGGCTACGTCGCGATCGGCCGTCGAACTCATTTGATTCGCTCCAAGTGAGACGCTCTTGCACGTTCTGTGCGAACGTGTCACGAACGTCTTGCAGCTGCAAAACTCCTTGTGAACAGGACACTCCTGGTCGCAAGTCGTGTGCCGGATCGTTATTCCCTTACCGGGCACGCCGTTTGCTTCGCCTAGTGC
>JARFQX010001042.1 GCA_029287555.1 Rubripirellula sp.
GCTAACAGCTTGGGAATCAATTGTCTTAGGGCCCGCGAGCGATGACTGATTGCTCGCTTCACCGTTAAGTCAAGTTCGCCAAAAGTGCGGTGGTACTCGCGAATGATGAATAGCGGATCATAACCGAAGCCACCCTTTCCGCTTCGTGATTCGGCGATGCGGCCGCAACACACGCCGTGTTCTTCCAGTACGACGTTCCCGCCGGGATCCGAAAGACAGATGTAACAATTGAACTGGGCGCCGCGTTTTTCTTCGGGGATGCCTTCGAGTTCATGCAGCAACTTGTCGTTGTTGGCCTCGTCGTCACCATGTCTGCCGGCGAAACGGGCCGAAAGCACGCCCGGGCGACCACCCAGGGCATCCACCGTCAAACCGCTGTCTTCGGCAAGCACCCAGCATCCCAGATGTTTCGCTTGCTCGGTCGCTTTCAAGGCGGCATTGGCTCGAAATGTATCGCCCGTTTCTTCGACTTCGATCGAGTCCGGAATCTCCGCGAGCGATGTCAGGCGAATTCGGTCCTCGGGCAGCAACAACCGCAGTTCGATCAGCTTCTTGGCGTTGTTGGTACCGAGGACGAGATCAAACATCGTTTACCGCATGCCCAGCGCTGCGCCGTAGAGACTTCGTTTGGATACTTTGGGAACGGCGATCGGCGTCGGTTGCACGTCAAAGGGAATCAACGCCACGCCATTGCCGGCTATTCCGCGGGCTCCCGGGGGAACCTGGCGAGCTAGTTCCGGATCCACGTTGAAAGCACTGTACTTCTTCATCACAGCGCGAATCTTCGGATCGTACTCGAACCGACCGTCGGGTAACTCACGTCCCAGAGCATCAAAACTACCAACCGTAACCAAGGATCGGAAGCGGTCGTGGAACTGATACGCTTCGACACCCTTCGCACGCAATTCGTTCGTCATCTTCTCCGCATCGACGGCGAACTTGTTCAGACGGGCTTCGCTCGGCTGGAAATTCTTATCACGTTTTCCATCAACGATCGTTCCGAGACCTTCGAAGGTCTTCACGACAACCGTGTACTTGCCTTTGCATTCAAGCAGGCTGTGGTGAAGCCCCTCGTTCATCTGGTGCACGAACGAGTCGACCTGCGGAGCGGTGAAATACTCTTCGGGCAACAGTGGGTTGCGGGTCACGAACGCCTGACTCATCGGGCCGATCTTTCCCTTGCCCGCCTGTCCAAACAGCTTGGCGGTGATTGACTTGACGGTAGTTACCGGTGTGCTGCGGTCGGTTTCGGCAGCCAATTCTTTGGGATCCTGGAAGACAGGAGGATTGGCGGTGCGAATTCGCTGCAAATCCCTTTCGATGCTCGGATGTTCAACCGTGTCGTATTCACCGACCAAAACGGCGTAGGCCTCGTAGCGGTAGCTGTTGGCGTAACGCAGCCGTTTCGATGTATTGGCATCGCGGTCGATGGTCCCCGTGAAATCAAAATTCTCGCGGTAGATATAGGCGGGCAACTTCAACTCGGCCCGTATTTCCTTGGCCAGACGCTCAGCCCGATTTCGGGAGCCTTCCCCAACGAAGGTCGAAGCCAGGATCATCCACGGACCGTCTTCTTCGCTCAATTCAATCGACGTCTTCACGTTGGCCTGGGCCGACGGGGCTCGCCCAAACATCCGCAGCAAACTTGGTCTCTCAGCCCAGCTCGTCGTGCTGAACAGAGTGAGTGCAGCCAGTGCAATCAGGGAGCGTGTTGGAGTGACGGCAATCATCTTGACTTCCGCAGGTTTCAGATCGATTTCGAAAACGTTGACTACGAGATTTGTGTCAGTAGCAAATCGACCTCGCCCAGGAAAAGGGAAGTTGCCCCGATGACCAAAGATTGTCAAGTTTCCCGCGTGAAACCTCGGAGTGACGCGGCATATCGACCGCGAAATGACGTTTGATTGGGCATGTCGTCAACTCACCGGTTGTTTCGTCGCGGTGTAAGCGTAACGATTCCCGCACGACGGGTTCATCAAGCCGGCGGTGTTCCATGGGGTAAGTCCCGCCCGGATCGCCTCGAGTGCCCCCTCGTCACCGCCTCTCAATCGAGTCGACGCCCCATTGACGAACGCCACGAACTCGCGGTCGTCGGCGTTCCAAAGATGCGTCGGCACGTCGCCCCGTTGATACCGTTCCTCGCAGCGAATCGCTCCGGCGAAATACAACATGCAAGCGGCGGTAAAACGATCAAAATCCCCGATCAACTCGTAGGCGGTGCTCACCAGTGTGTCCAGGAACTCGGTCTCCTCCAGGAAAGACCGGCGGTACCGTTCGATCAATTCGTTCTGCTCGGCTCGCGAATTACAGCCGATGATCGCGGTCAACCGTTCCACGCCCGCCAAGGCGTGCGCGATTCCCGTGCTGTGGAGCGGATCGAGCGTCAAGGCGGCAGTGGGCAGCATGATCCGGCGAGAGTCCACGACGGGATCAAACCAGCTTTGAAGTCGCCCGCTGCTTCGCGGCCCACTCTCCGGAGCAACCATCGACGCGTTGCGCAACAAGTCGGCCAGTGCCGGGAACGCGCGAGAGACGGACCGAGGAGAACGTGACGGCTGTTCCGCGCCGCACGTGTAGCCGACGCTCGTAATGCCGTTATTGAAACGAAGCATCCACACCCAGCCGTCACCGACGAGATGATGTTGCGCGGCGTCATCGGGATCAAAGGGGTCGTGCTTGGTCTCGAGCCCTTGCCGCTGGGCAAGCGATCGCCAACTGGCAACCCCGCGGTAATGCGCGAACATGGAACGGCTGCACGTTCGCAATCGGTCGACAAGGCTCGGTGCGCTGGCCAGTCGCGCCAGCACGCTCGATCGCCCTGACGCATCGATGATCCACTCGGCCAATACCTTCACTTGCGACGCTTGACCACACTCGACAGCCCACGTTCCCTCTCCCGCTGGTTGAACAGCGTGAACTCGGTGACCGGTCAAATCGAGGGCGCCAGCTGCAACCGCTCGACGCCAGAAGTAGGTGTCGACATCGGGGCGATACCAGTGTGTGTCAGCCACTTCGTCGTCCGGACTGGCCGCCACCAATAAGCTGCGTTCGCCCAGATTCGATTCCGCGAAAGGCTCCCCTTGGCGATGGAAGTAGTAACTGAATCCACGTTTCCGTCCACAAGCCAGATCCGGATGTTCTTTCTGCCAGGTTGCCCAGGTGGAGAGGGAACACAACTCGGGAAGTTTAAATTGCTGGCCGAGGCGACGCAGAATCGTATCGGCGATCGGCGTGGACGATTCACCAATCGCAAAGCGAGGATGAGTCGACGCATCGATCAACGCCACCCGCATTCCCCGTTTTGCGAGGATCCAAGCGAGAATGGATCCCGAGAATCCCGAACCGATAATTGCGACATCGACGCGTTGCGACATGGGGCAGTGCCGTTGCATGTAG
>JARFQX010000004.1 GCA_029287555.1 Rubripirellula sp.
GTGCTGGGGTGGATGCGGTTCGTGATCATCGGAGACAGGATCCAGTGATTGCCAGCACATCGGAGCCAGCGGTTCGAGGGAATGTGCTTGACGATTTGGCCGAAGATATGCTGATCGGCGGATTACCGCGCGATCCATTCCTGCTGGATGCATCCAACGAACTGGGCGACCGTCAGCTCGGTGAGGCCCCAGCACTCTTTTGATGCGCCAATCGTATCGAACAGACGTTTCGTGACCGGTACCCTGATGACGGGCGGGTTCGTGCGATCGATTCGCGCGGGAGCTGACGCCCTACGCTGGGCCGTGACGCCCTACGCTGGGCCGTGACGCCCTACGCTGGGCCGTGACGCCCTACGCTGGGCCGTGACGCCCTACGCTGGGCCGTGACGCCCTACGCTGGGCCGTGACGGGGATCCCGATAGGCGATCGTGTCGGAATCCTCCAACAATATCCGATAGCCTTGCTTACCGAGCAGCTCGATGCAATGGTTTCGTTCTGCTTCAACGAGGTTGGCGTGCTCGTAGCAAATGATCGGAGGCTGAAACGTCGTGAAATCGATCGAGCGGAGGATCTTTCCGTCGTTTCCCTCCGCATCAATTTGCAGCAGATCAACATGTTCAATGCCATGCCGAGCGAGGAGCGTGCGAAGTGTCAGGCAGGGAACTTGCTGCTCGATAATGTCGCTACTTCGCGTGCCGTGTCGGACGAGGTGGTGCCGGTCGAGCGAGGCCAAATGCGATGCCGAATCTTTCAGGCTGTAGATCGTGATGGTGCAATCTTCTGTACCCACCGCCGCGTTTTCAAAGCGTAACTGGGGCTGATCGCTGTAGTTCTTACGCAATTCGTTAAAAGCCTCAGGCTGAGGCTCGACCAACAATCCTTGCCAACGATGTGATCGAATCAGTCCTGCGATCGGATCAACAAAGCTGCCGTCGTAGGCACCGATCTGCAGAACGAAAAAGGGGGTCTCTTGTTGCCGTGCCAGGTGGGCGACAATGAACTCAAGAGAGCTGCCGATTTCCCATTCCGGATGATCCCGCAGACTCTTTGGCTTTGCTTTGCGCTTGGTCCGGGGAAAAGGATTGAAATCCCCGTACCTGGCAACGTTTCCCACTTGCCCAACCAGACGACGAAATTCCTTGCTGATCCGTCCCATGTCACTCCAATACTCCTGTTGGGGCTGCAGATTAGCAGATCGATCGCAAAGCGAGGAGACAACAATCTGACGCCTCTGTGCGAGCTTTTCTTACTCTCGCACGATTTCTTGCGACCGAGGCGCGCCCGAGTGCCGCACGGTTGTTGTCTATGTGATGGGGCACGATCCAGGTCGTCCATTCGGGCTTTTTGCGGGGCGCGCCGTGATAATGTGAGCCGCTTGCTGTTTCTCGCCTCTTACGCATGAAAAACGGGTGGTCCTCTCCGGTGCAATTTCGAATGGGCAACATGGTAGCGTGAATCGCGATAGAATCCGAGATAACCAAGGTTCAAGACTTAGCCAATCACCTGGGCCCCATCCTGGGCAGGAGTCGGGGTGTCTGGCCGGGCGACTGAACTGAACACAAGACGAGAGGTTTGGGTCGGTGATGACGCAGCTTACAACCGAGCAGTACTGGACCGTTTCGAGTGAGACTGGAAGGTTTGTCGGACCGTTCAATCAGACGGATCTCAACCGGTTGATCGCCGAGGGACGACTGACGACCAGGTCGCCAGTTTTTAAGTCCGTAACGAGAAAATGGACGGAGGTAGGCTGTGTGCTAGCACCTCCTGACTTGCCACCTTCCAGCGCATTGCCGCCCGTTGTTGGGCAGCCGGTCACGTCGGGCGCAGCGAACCGCATGTGGCATCGATCAATGCCTCTTGGATTCGTTGCAGCATTTGCCTCGGGATCGATTCTCACTTGTTTTCTTACTGCATGGCTCGCTTCGCGGCACGAACAGATTGGCGAATCGATCCTGGAGGAAAGATTGAATGACCAAGTGGCGTTGGGAGGTCGCTCGGACTTGGCGTCAGACAACATGGGCGTAGTTCCTAGTCAGCGCAGCCCGATTCAGAGCAGATTCGACAAGTCACCCGACCAGCAACCATCTCCG
Organism: Rubripirellula sp.; assembly: GCA_029287555.1. GTDB lineage: Bacteria > Planctomycetota > Planctomycetia > Pirellulales > Pirellulaceae > Rubripirellula. The sequence goes on from JARFQX010000004.1 coordinate 2,091, forward strand.
CGCATCGATCTAGCAGGAGTTGACCGAACAACGGGGGAAGAACAATCCAAGCGGACCGCGCGTCACAGCGAAGCTCCATCACCGGATTCAAAGGAGAGGCTTAAGCCAGCGCCTTCGAGGATCGTGACACAGGCAAGCAGCGGGCACGATCAGCCAGCGGTGAGGTCGGACGATCGCGCCGGCGTCTTCTCTGAGTACCGCAATTGGCATGATGATACCGGCCGGTATTCAACTACGGCTCGACTCGTCGATGTCCAGGGATCCACCGTATCGCTCCTCAAGTTGGATGGGACGAGAATCCGAGTTGATCGAGCTCGGCTAAGTGACGCGGATAGCTTTTTTGTCGAAGCGGTCGGAAGACGCGGGGCACCGCAAGATTGGAACGCGAGGATGATTGAAGATGGTGCGGACCCGGCGGAGGAGCATCGAGCGACAAGGTTGACCGCCATCGCCACGCCGCGGCAACAGAATGCTCCGCGGATGCAGGTGGGGCGAACGCGGACCATGAATGAAGTCGACCGCGCCCGGTTCGCCGACTACCTTGACCGAAGAGACGAACGTCGAGTCTATGCGACCGAACGCTTGCGTCAGATCCATTCGATGAGGGGGCCACACATCTATCGGACCGCCATTTACGCACCGGTCAATCCACTTGGGGTTTCAGCCATCCAGGCCGGCTGGGTTTACCAGCCACCAATTTTCCGACGTTATTATCGTCCGTATGCTTCGGTGCCTTCGTGCCGGCCTCGACGCCTGGATTCGCCACAGTATTACGGATGGGATTGAGTCTCTTTGGGGCTTTTTCAACATCGACGTGCGATGATCCGTCGGCCAGGAGTTGTCTCGGCGCGCCGTTGCCCCGACCACTCTTGGCCCACGATTCGCACAAGGTGCGAGAATCGGTTTCGTCCCAGTCCGGCAACGAATTCGCATGATTGGCGTGTTGGCGGCCCACCCGCTATCGCAGCGCAACGATCGACCAGTGATCGGGGACTACCCACGGCAAAGCTGATCTTGGTCTAGAATGATTGGTTGCGGTGATTTCCTTTGCGGGCTGAGAATTACGGAGCAAACTTCATGTCGAGAACGAAAGTCATTCTGATGCTGGCGCTTGTCGCATCAATCCAGCTTCCCTGCGGGGCTTCATCTCTGGAGTTTGCCAATGCCGAATTGGAGTTGGTACACGCGGAAGCGCAGTTGGAATCGAGTGAACTTGAACTTCGAATGGCCGAGCTTGCCGTGCGTGAGTCCGAGATCGAGGCCGAGAAAAAGGAATTGCTTCTCCGGCAAGAACAACAAGAACCAGACGTCAAGAAACAGCTAGCCGCGCTGGAGTTGAAGCAGTTGACAACGCGGATCGAGATGAACAGAGCCCAGCAACAGATGGCACAAATCCGAGTTCGCGTGGCAAGAGCCAAACTCAATTACGCTCGCGCGGTGGTCGCTGAGAAGAGACCCGTGAAGTCGAAGCCGATCCCTGTGCAATTTGAATATCTCGATGATGAGAATGCCGAATCGAACATCATCGTGATTCGTGGTAGCAAACGCGGTGTCGAGAGAATAAGAGCGCTGATCGAGAAGGCCGGTGAGAAAGACTGACTGCCCGAGATACTGAGTTTCCGAGATCCGGCAGGGAACGAGCTTTACTGCGGCGGAATCGGTGACGGGGTCAGTGGTTTGATTCCGGGGACGGAGCGTGGCGCTTTGGGATCGGTTTTCTGGATGAATCCGTCCAGAATGCCGTAGTAACCGCGGAGCGCTTCGCCACCGGGACCCAGGTCATCCATTAACTCTTTGAGTTGATCGCGGACGTCAATTGCCTCATTGCGAATGTCGTTAATGGTCAACGATCCATTCATCAATCCGGTGACTCGGTCTTCAAAGATGTCTTGAACTTCGGGGCTACCGAAACCCGGCAGCATCCCGTGCAGCCCACCCATCATTTGGGCGTTGACGCCTTCCCGCCGAAGCTGTTCAACAGCGCCTTGTGGCGTGTCATGACGCTCGGCACCTTTCTCCAGTTGCTTGACTTTTGCCGGCGTCATTTCGGGATTAACGAGGCGATCGATGACTTCTTCGGGTGTTTCCGGTGGCGCTTCGGTGCCATCCGCCATGATTCGGTTGCCGCCACGTTGCTTGCCAAGTTCGATCGCGTGCACCTGGTTTCTTGGTACAGAAAAAGTACCGAGAACCGGATGACGAAACTTGATCTGTCCACCCGATACCTCCAGCAACTCACCTTCAATTTCGTCGCCATTGGCCAGCTGCAGCCGATCCGCCCAAAGTGCAGTCGGCGTAATCAAAATCATGAAGGCCAGGAAGAAAACACGGGATCCAATCATCTTCGGTACCGGTAAGTGAGGCTACATTCGAACGCTCTATTTTTAGAAAACAGATGGCGAAAGTCTACCGTGTGGTAGGAACGCCACCCAAAGAGATTCGGCGACTCGCCTGGCGGGGGCGAGGTTTGGAATCAGCAGCTGGGAGACCGTATCCTCTCGCGGCACCTGGTAACCTGCCTGGTATTCATGGAAAACGCAATCGCGCAGAGACCTACGGAGCCCGATAGATTTGCTCGCTTTCGCCTTCCTCGAGGACGACCCGCAGCGATTGAATCCTCGTGAATGCGTCGTCGACGTAGCGGGCCCGGAGCGTTGCCGTTCCCGAGTCGCCGCTGGCTTCGAAGAGAAGTTCATTGTCGGTGCCTAGTTCGGCGGAGCTTTCGTAGTCGTAGGTAATCCATTGAACTTTGCCGATGCCTAACGACTTAGCCAGCGATTCCGCATCGGATTCAGGGATATTGTCGGCTTCAAGAATATCGTACACCTGTTTGGACAATTGGGTATCGAAAGGTGGGCGGCGTGCGGAGAGCGCCGTACGGGGCGCGTCCACGTTGTTGCCTTCGAGCAATTCAACACTCGTGAACCAGCGCTGGTCGTCGTAGTCGAAATTGACGACAACGATGACCTCCCCGGTCGCTCCCTTGACGCGATAGAAGTAGTCTTCGATGCCGGCATTCTCGTCATACGTCAGATTTGGCTCACTCTCAACCGTTTCGATCTCGCCCACCCGCTCTTGAATGACCTCATTGTCGGCGAGGGCAAACTCGAGCGCGACAGCGCCCTCCTCTTCGTCCCACATGAACTCGTCAGCAAAATCATTAATCTGATCAGCGAGCCGGTCGACGGCGTAGAAGCCCAACCCGATCAGTCCGCCGCAGAGGAGCAAGATGGTTGCGGAGATGATTGCGACGATGGCGACCAGGTTGCGCGAAGGACCGTTTCGTGGCGACGCTTCGGGAACCGGCTCGGCGTAGGGTCTGTCTCTTATAC
>JARFQX010000029.1 GCA_029287555.1 Rubripirellula sp.
AAGAGACAGGCTGTCGTCACCATCACCGGCGTTGCTGACGCTCCAACGATCTTCGGTGGCCCGGACGCCGTTGCGATCAACGAGACGGATGGCCGATTGAAAGGCGAAGGAACTCTCACGATCGTCGATGTTGATGGCACGGATAGCTTTCAGGCCGATCATTCGCTGTTGACTGCTGTCGTGACCTCGAATCGTGTTGATCCGGCACCGCCAACCGAAGCTGAACTGGAGGAAATGCTCAGCCTCGAACTCGTTACTGTTTCTGGTGCAACCGAAACGACCAACACGTTGAACTGGATCTTTGATAGCGGCTCTGTGGCATTCGATTACCTCGGCGTCCGCGAAAGTCTGGTCCTGAGCTACGAAGTCGTGGTTACGGACAAGTTTGGTAATTTAGCGAGCGAACGGGTCACGGTCACAATCAATGGAGTCAACGACACCCCCGAGATCACGGTCGAGCCCGGCGATCGAGCGTCCGCGGAATTAGAAGAAGGGGGCCTGCCGTCCGGCTCCGGTACGCTCACGCTCACGGACCGGGATACGATCGACTCGGTCACCGCCAGCGTGGTGTCCGTGATGGAGTCCGGTGTCGGCGTCGGGATTGTTGACGAGGCAGCGCTGTTGTCAATGTTTTCGCTCGACAACCCCTCGATCATCGGCAACGGTACCAATACCGGCAAGATCGGCTGGACATTTGACAGGGGCGATGAAACGTTCTCGCACCTTCCAAACGGTGAATCGCTAACGCTCACTTACACCGTGCAAGCGACCGACGATAGCGGTGCGACCGTCGAGCCAGATTTTGTCACTCAGACGATCGTGGTGACGATCACTGGTATCAACAACGTGCCCACGGGCGATTCGACGCCACTAAACCAAACGCGACAATACAGTGACAGGATTGAGGACATACATTTCGCCTTCCGCGATCCCGATCGTGAAATGCTCGACTTCAGCATTTCCTACAGCATGGACGGAGGAGCATTTATCGGAATCGATAATCTGCCCGATGCGGGGACAATCGATGACGGGCTATTCTTGAGCGAAGTCCGCGAGATTACCGGTTCAGGATTTGTTGGCGCTTACACCATCAGCGGCATCGCCGACCTCGCGCCGGCGACCTACGTCTTCCGCATCGACGCCACCGATGGCGACGCGACCACTCGTTCCGAGTCGACCCTCGTCGTCCAAGCAGAAGACGCCATCGCCACCTATTCCGGGGCTGAGTTTGTTTCAACGGGATCCGCGCGAAAGAGTTCGGCGAGTGTGGAACTGCGAGCCACCATCCAGGACATCTCAGCAATTGTCGGCCCAGATCTGGATGCAGGCAACATTACATCTGCCCGCGTTTCCTTTGTCGACATGAGTACCGGCGAACCATTGATGAACGGAAAGAACGGGCCGGTTGCGTTCGGCTTGCCAATTACCTTAATCGATGTCAACGATCAAAAGGTCGGCGTCGCAGCGTTTACGTGGGAACCCGATATTGGAAACGCGGATGCCGTGATCTACAACGTCATGGTCAGAGTTGAGAACCATTACGACAATAGTGAGATCAACTCGGATCAGTCGGAACTTACCACGATTACCATCTCCAAACCCCTCGACAACGCCGTTACCGGTGGCGGCAGCCTGATCAATTCGGCTTCCGCCGGGCTCTACGCCGGCGATCCAGGAAAGAAGACCAACTTTGGCTTCAACATCAAGACAAACAAGAGCGGGACCAACGTTCAAGGGGATGTAAACATCATCGTCCGCCGCGATGGACGTCTCTACCAGATCAAGACGAACGCTACCAATTCGCTAGCTCGAGTTGATTCCCAAGAGACAGACCTGCCGCAAGCTGAATTCGCTGCCAAGGCAAACTTGCAGGATATCACCGACCCGAATAACCCCATCTCGCTCGGTGGAAATCTGCAACTCCTGGCGACGATCACCGATGGAGGTGACTCGGGAGCGCCTGATCGCGGGGCGTTCACGCTTTGGGATGATGCAACGCTGCTCTACTCCAGTTATTGGACGGGAACACTCACCGACGAGCAGGTGCTCAATGGCGGGGATATCCAGATTCGTCTCGACAAGCCGCAGCAACTTCGCCTGGCGGAGAATTCGCTCGATTCCTCCTCCGAGACAACCAATCTTTCGGCATTGCAATTGGAAACGGCGGTTCAGGACGTCATCGCGGCGTGGTCGCACACCGATATCAGCAGCGAACAACTCGCCAGGCTTACCAAGCTCGATCTGCGAATCGCTGACCTGGAAGGCGCAACGCTCGGAGCCCAATCCGGCAACGTCGTCTGGATCGACGAAGATGCCGCCGGCTTTGGCTGGACCCTGGACGGCTCTTTCGGCCAAGTCGACTTGCAGTCGGTCCTTGCTCACGAATTCGGTCACGCGCTCGGCGTTGGTCACGACGTCATGGGTTCTCGTCTTGCCGTGGGAACGCGCGACCTCGATTGGCTTAAAGAATTTGAATCCGACGAACATTCAGATCACGGCGACCATCATCACGATGACGACCATCACGATGACGACCATCACGATGACGACCATCACGATGACGACCATCACGCTGACGACCATCACGCTGACGACCATCACGCGAGCATTCCCATCCCAACCAGCCTGGTTCTCGATCGTACGCGAGGGGAGCTGTCGGAAGATGACGATTCCGCTGAGCGTGCCGCTGGGTTACTTGATATCGATTGGCCGGAACTGCAAGACAAACTGGTGGCAAATGCGAATGGCCCCCAAAGCCAGCAGCCGAACGAATCCCGTCAAACGGAGCTCCACGGCCAAATAACGGACCCGCTGCACGACGTATCGCCCGAAAGCCGGGCCCTTGACGAGTTCTTCGCGGACCTGGAAGAAGAATACGGGTGGGACCAGCACTGATCTTTCTTCGCGCGGCCCAGCCCCGCTTTCGCTCGACTCAGGCACCGACCGACTCCGAACTGCATGCCACGCGCAGATCCCTCGACGACGAGTTCGTCGGACGGCTCACCTTGTTTGGTATATTGGAGCAACGGTCTTTATCGCGAAGCTGTTTCGATTCACGGCATGCATATTAGTCAGGTAATCCGATGAGCGTTCCGAAGACAGCGCGCGAAGCGATCGAAGAATTTGTCGAGGCGATCGCTGAGCATTATGTCGCGGTGAAGAGTCGCGCAAGCGACGGCGAGCGGGAAGGGAGCGGTGCCGAGGAGTTCGTATCGGCCATCGAGTACGATCTGCGATCAACGCTTCGAGATCGATTGTCGAAGCTGGATACTGCTAAGGAATCGGAGTTGGCTCCCACGGTCGACCTGACTGATTCGGAGCTCTCGAACCAGCGAGTTGAGGCAAGAAGTGTCGGCGATTCCCGGTCCGGGGAGATTCTTGATGCAGATCTTGAGGAGACACTCGACACGTCCCAGCATCCGGAACTGGGAGAGACGACCGACTTTGAACTACTGGACCGCGATGATACGAAACCGGGCGCTGGGCCGATCGATTTCGCCGAGGGGCAAACCGTCGCGCTGGACCAGGGCATCGCGCCGGCTGGAAAGAACGCCGCGGTCAAAGCCGGTGGCTCATCCAAAGAGCCTGCCGATTTTTCCTATGATCGACCAACCATGGACTCCGGGAACGGGCGACTGGCCCGCTCAAGTGTCCGATCTGGATCGCTTCCGGACCTGCCGGACGACTACGAGATACTTAGTGTCTTGGGCCGCGGTGGAATGGGTGTCGTCTATAAGGCCCGTCACCTTCCACTCGATCGCCTGGTTGCCCTGAAGATGATTCTTCACGGCGCCAACGCGTCGAAGGACCAACTCAATCGTTTTCAGAGGGAAGCGGAAGCTGCCGCGCGCCTGTCCCACCCCAACATCGTTTCCATCTATGAGGTGGGCAGTCACAAGGGATTGCCCTACTTTTCGCTTGAGTTCATCCAGGGACGTGACCTATCGGACCTGATGAAGCAGCAGACCATGTCGGAAACGGATGCCGCCATGATGCTGGTCCAAGTTGCACGAGCCGTCCATTATTCGCACCAAATGGGCATTCTTCACCGTGACCTGAAGCCTCAGAACATCTTGCTGACCGAGGATGGTGTCCCGAAAGTTGCCGACTTTGGACTCGCCAAGCGTTTGGATGACGACGGCGATCAGGACACCGAACGCACGCGCGAGGGTGTCATCGTGGGAACGCCCGGATACATGGCGCCGGAACAAGCCAGCGGGAACGCCGTCGGACCGCCAACCGATATCTACGCGCTGGGCAGCATCCTGTACTACATGATGACAGGACGACCGCCTTTTGCGGCACCGACCCCGCTTGAAACGGTCCGCCAGTTAATCGACCAGGATCCCGTTTGGCCCTCCAAGCTGCAGACCGATCTCGATAAAGATCTGGAAACCATTTGCCTGAAATCGCTCGAGAAGGATCCGAAGAAACGGTATCAGACGGCCGACGAATTCGCCGACGAGCTACAACGATTCCTGAACCACGAGCCGATTCTGGCACGACCGATCACTCGCCAAGAGAGGGTCTGGAAGTGGTGCAAACGCAATCCCGTGGTTGCCTCCCTTTCCGGGTTGGCCGCGAGTTTATTGCTGTGCCTGCTGTTCGGGGGCATCATCTCCGCCCTGGTGATCAATGAGCAAAAGAAGGCCGAAGAGCTGGCGAAGCACCAAGCTGAAGAAAATGCGAAGCTCTCACACGATACAACGCGTCTTGTTCTCTACGACACCAAATCCTTCTTCAATTCGAATCCGGAGTTGCAGCCGCTTCGCGAAAGCTTGATGACTCAAATCGTCGAGCGATTGGAACGTCACTACGCGGAGCAGACTCAAGAGAATCCGAGCGCCGTGTTTGCTGCTTCTGCCGACCGTCATCTCGGCCAGATCTACGTGGCAACCGGCGATTTTCGAAAGGCGATCGACAAACTGGAAGAGAGCCAGAAGTCGCTCCAATCCCTGGCCGCGGCCGGCAAGATTTCCAACGCGGCCAGCAGCCAAATGCACATCACGCTGGGGCTTGGCGACGCCCACGATGGGCTAGGGGAAATCAAGAAGGCGGAGAAGTATTATCTCGATCTCGAAAAGCAATGCCTGGCTGTCAAACCGAGACAAGAGCCTTTCGACATGGTACCGTTGTCGATCGTCTACGGACGCCTTGGGAAGGTCTATCGCAATTTGGGCAATCCGGAAAAATCTCGCGAGTATTTCGTCAAGGCCGAACGATTAAACCGCAGAGCATACGAAGAGAATCCGAAGAGCATCACGGCGATTGAAGAGCTCTCCGGCGCCCTGGGAGAATTGGGGCAGACGTACGAACGGGCCGGTGACACGAAACGGATGTTGGAATCCACCCGAGAGGCAATCCGGCTGAAGACAGAATTGCCGGAAAATGTGCTCAATACTGCCAGGCAGCATAACCTTGCCAGAGACCAAAAGAACTTGGCTCAGCAATACATGCTGGTCAATCAAGAACAAGAATCCAAGGAACTCTTGGAGCAAGCGGCCGACACAGTCGATGATCTGCTCAAAGTTTCCGACGACGCGCGAATCCAAAGCAACGCCAGGAATATTTATTACTTGCGGGGAATTGTTTTGGAAAGGTTGGGAGGTAACGCGACGGAGAGTTTTAAGCGTGCCGAAGAGATCCAGCGTCGACTGCTTGAAAAGTCGGATAGCCGCGTCGCACGAGGAGAGCTGTTGAAGATCCTGGCTCGAGCGGGAAGCGTCGACGAGGCGATAGAACTGGTGGATCGGCTGGCGGCGGAAAGTGATGAATCAGTTTGGAGTTGCGGTTACGCTGCTTGCGGGTACGCGCTCATTGCTGAGCATGTTCCGGAAGACGATCCTCAACGAGCGGCACTGATTTCCAAATCGATCGACATGACACGAAAACTGATTCGAAAACACCAGTACCACGATTTTGAATCGCTACGCTCAACCGACATCGATTTTGAGCCACTTCAGCAGAACGAGGATTACCTGAAAATGCTCCAGGAGGAGCAGAAACGCGTGAGGGAAAAAAAGACGCAAGATAATAAGTCGTAAGATTCCTGACGCGGGGCCTGGTGACGGAAGTCACTACCCGTCCTTTGGCTCAGTCTTCTTCGACTTCTGGCTCTGTATTCTTCGACGGAGCCTCGGGCGAAGACATCCGAATCAGATGGATGTAGCGTCGGTCGGAATGCTCAATTTCGAGAAAGCTGGCGTTTTCACTCGCCGGCTTGTAGATCTGAAAGGTTTTCATTATGCCCAGTGTGGCCGCGCTCTCGAGCGGTCCGATGAAGCTCGTGTCAAAGGACTCAAAGTAAGGCTGTTCGATCCAACGCTGCATTTGCCGGGGGTTGAGAAAGAAACATCCCGAATGGGGATTAAGGGGTCGAATAAATCGCACGGGTCGCCCCATGATTGTGCTTTGCAGTTCTTGGGCTTGGGTTACGTCCTGGAACGGCGCGGTAGCCCGTTGGGCGAGGTCTCCGTCGAGATAACACTTCTTGTAAGCATGTTCTTCGGAACGCTCAAAGCGATTGGGAAGTAACACCTTGTCGTCGCCCACGTGAGCGTTGAACCACCTCAGCTTCTCGAAGAACCAGGGGTCTTCCAACGCGAGATCATCCTCGAGGTAACAGTAATAGTCGTAGTTGCCCCAGCGATCGCGCAGCACGCGATGAGCATAAAAACCGAGCTTAGTCGGATCATCATCTACCGAGAATTGGTAGACGAGGTCTTTCGGGAGCCGTGCCTGGTCAGCGAGGTGGAACGGCCCGGTCGTTACCAGAACGATATGGATTTCACTCCGCATTGATTCATTAGCGGGAACCGCCCGACGGTCGACGTGCCGGATCATCGCCTGCGATTGCCCAAATGTCTGCTGAAGGGCAAACACGGTGCGACGTAGCGCCCGGATCTTCGGCTCGGCCGATCCGGAAGTCGATCCATGCCTGCCCTGGAGACTCGATGTCGGCTGATCGGAATCGGCCGCACGAAAGTAATGAGGAATCACAAAGAGCAATCGCATCGGACGTTTGATTCCTGACTGAAGCGAAACGGGCCAAGGTTTTTCAGGCTAGCGCGCATCGCGTCTCGGCGACGGAGGTGCGGCTGATCATTCTCTGTGGCGGAGCAAGAACCTGGTGAAAGCCTCGGACTGGCTCTGCGGCACTATTCTGCATCACGATCTCGTGATCCGATACACCAATCGGCGCTCCAGCCGCCAGGGTCCCATTTGAAGCTCAACGTGCTTGGTGTCAAAATGAATTTCCTCCCTGCCCTCGCGCCAAACTCGATGAATCTTCTTGCGAACAATTCGATACAACCTTTCGCACTGGGTGGGTGTGAGCGGGTGTTCATGGATTCGAGCGAGGTCCCACTTGGCCAGTCGATAGATGCGATTGACGTTCAAGCTTTCCTCACGACACGACACGTCGTAGTACTTGACGCGTTCGGTATTGTCATGGTCGATATGTTGGAACAGCGGTCCCGGAATGAATTCTTGCTGCAAGCCGTGAAAACGGAGCGCGTCGTACAAGTCGGCGTCCTCATCGCCCCAGCCTTGAAATCTCTCGTCGAAACCACCGATAGCGCGAAACGCTTCGGTACCGCAAACCATGGTTCCAAACTTTCCCTCTCCCCGCTCCGGACCACGGAAGTAAGCGGCCGGTCGCAGCCTTGACAGCATCGCATCCGTGAATCCCGGTTCAAGAAGGATGTCGGCATCGACGAGACAAACCCACTCGGTATGGACGTGCTTGACGCCAGCGTTCTTGGCTCGGCTGGGCTGAAACGAGGATTCGCCGGCGACGCGCACCACGTCAACGCTCGGAAACCGCTGCTCGACCCAATCGCCGCAGGACTCGGGACAGGAGTAGTCGACCACGACACAGCAAGATTGAGGCTGTGCAACGAGCCGCGGCAGGGATTGCTGAAGGTTAGAGAGTCGCCCCTTGCAGGTCGTCACAAAAGTCAACGGAGGTTTCACGGCGCCGCTAGCGGAGTCTTGGCAAAAAAACGAGTGCCCTTTCCACGTAGGCATCTTGCACCAACAGTATCGTCCACATCGATCGCTTCGCATACCCTTTTAGCGGATCACGAAGATCGGTGCTTGGCCACTGTTTCTCGGCATTTGATACACTATCGACGTGAATTCCCGTTGCTCGCCGACGTGGGTATCCGCGCGGCTTTCAGTCGGCGCGATCCTGTTTGAACACTCTCGCGCTACCCCATTCTCGGAAGTGAACCCTGATGTTGTTGAAGAAGGGCCAAATGACGGCGTGCCTCGTATGTCTGCTGGCTGTCGGGATGCGCGCGTCGGCGCAGGAGATCCCGCCTTATGACCTGGGTGGTGCCAGTCGCCCACGGCCGGACATGAAGCTTCGCGGAGGCGACCAGTACAAGCGTGTGCATCAAACCGCGCTGCGATACATCTTGCGCGGCGAGCTCGATTCTACCGAGACGTTTCTCAATGAGTTTCTAGCTGAGAATCCCGAGGACGCCGAAACGCTGTACATGCTCGGAATCCTGCATGGCCAACGGAACGAGATCGACAAGGGCGTCGATCATCTTCGACGCGCAATCGATGTGGGTTTGCCCGAGGGGCGGTTACTCGCAGGCCCACGCAAGGTCATGGAGCCGTTTCGCGATACGGAGCTTTTTGAATCGCTTCGAAAGAAGTCTGCGGGCCGTCCGATACACGGACCCCTGCTCGGCAACCTGACCGATCATTCGGTCTCGGTCTGGGTCCGCACCGCGGCCGAGTCTCGCGTGCAGATTCTGGTCAACGAGGGCGGCCCCGTCTCACCCGATTCGAACCAGACCATTATGGCTGGCCCCGCGGTCCGCTCGACCGCGGAAGAAGACTTCGCCGTGGTCGCAACCATCGATGGCCTACAACCCGAGACGGTCTATGCCTACGCGGTCAAGATTGATCAGACCGTGCCGCAGTTCTCCGAAGGCCAGCGGTTCAAGACGTTCCCCCAACAAGCTAAATCGCTGAGGTTCACGATCGCATTCGGGGGCGGCGCGGGGTACGTTCCCGAAAACGAACGGATGTGGACAACGATTGCGCAAGCTCAGCCCGACGCATTGCTGTTGCTTGGTGACAATGTCTACATCGACGACCCTGAGTCGGTCGTGATGCAACAGTACACGTACCAGCGGAGACAATCGCGACCGGAATGGCGGGCGCTGACTACAAATACTCCCGTCTTTACCATCTGGGATGACCACGACTTCAGCACGAATGACAGCTGGGGCGGACCCGACGTGGCGGTTCCGTTTTGGAAGCAGGATTGGGTGTTTCCCACCTATCGACAAAACTGGGCCAATCCGGGTTACGGTGGCGGAGCCGATCATCCGGGCTGTTACTATCGCTTCTCGATTGGCGACGTCGACTTCTTCATGCTGGACTGCCGCTACTATCGCACCGATCCACGCAAAAAGCCGCGAAGCATGCTGGGACCGGTCCAGAAGGCGTGGCTCCGCGACGCGTTGCTCGAATCGAAAGGAACCTTCCGCGTGATTTGCTCCTCCGTCCCCTGGGATTATCGTACCAAGGGGGACAGCCTGGACACGTGGAACGGCTACCAGGAAGAACGCGAGGAAGTCTTTCGCTTCCTCGAAGACAACCAGATCGAAGGTGTCCTCTTGATGTCCGCCGACCGACACCGCAGCGACGCCTGGAGGATTGAACGGCCGGACGGATATGACCTTTATGAATTCAATTCCTCGCGGCTCACCAACCAACATGTGCATCCAACCATGGAAAAGGCGGGGGCGATCTTCAGCTTCAACAAACCCCAATCATTCGGCCTGATGAGCTTCGACACCAGCGCCGATGATCCGCAGGTCACCTACGAAGTCGTCGACATCAACGGCAAGCGACCTCATCAGATCACCGTCAAGCGAAGTCAACTCGGGCGGTAACCGCCTGGTTGATGTTGGGTTGGCGTAGGCCGGCATCAAGGAGCGCAGCGACGCCGATCCGGCAGTGTTTCTTGCTCGGCGTCGAATCGCGGTTCGATGCCGGATCGGCGCTTCGCTTGATTCGGCCTGCTTCGAATTTCCGCCCTTCCTTCTCGTATTGCTGTTGAATAAGTCGGAGAACGTAAGTCCAGGATTCCTGGTCGCCTGTTGTCAATTGCTAAACTTGGTAGAACCACAGGATCGCGCAACCCACACTCCTCGAATGACTCGAGTTCGTTTTGACAGAGGCAAGCAGATGGCCGCGGCAGCTGACCTTTCGGGCCTTGGTAACCGGTGCCGTGCTC
>JARFQX010000066.1 GCA_029287555.1 Rubripirellula sp.
CTCGAGCTCGACCAATCCCGACCGGTAGCCCGGAATCTGATACGAGTTAACGAGACTCATGTGCTGGTCGACAGCTTGATTGAACGTCTCGGTATCTCGGTCGCCATAGGCTTTGATCATCTCACTAAACGTTTCGATCCCGGCCCGCTGTGGGGGCGGCTGATCGCCCGCGTCGGCCTTGGCCAAATCGCTGTAATGGTCGAAGAATGCCGACGCGAACGCGTCCCAAGGCGGGTCCAATGGGTCGGCCGCGATCGTCGCTTTGCTGGGCGGCACAATCGCCGGAGCCGTCATTCCCTTGAGCGCACTCATACGGCGTTCCAGTTCGCGAAGGGCGAACATTTGCCGCGTTGCCTCGTCCGCACCTGGAAACACCTTCTCAAACTCCTCGGCCGGAATCTCCTGCGGAACGGGTAGCCCGAACGAAGCCGCGGTCAACGTGAATTGACGCGTTCGGCTGTCTAGTTCCACCAGTTTGCGTTCCTTGAACGAGCGATCACGGGCTTCTTTGTCGATCGCGCGTTCTACCTGAGTGCGAACCCGTCCCCAGTTTTCACCGATCTCGTTGAGTGAATAGAGCTTGCTCTTGCGGCGTTCCAAACCGAGTTCACTCCGCACCTCTTCGGCATCGATGCGAAACATCGGCAAGAAACGCAATTCCTTGCTGTCGACGGCAACCTCCATCAACCACTGCATCGCGGAAAGTCTCTTGCGTTTGGCGCTGTCGCGTTCGGCTGCCGAGATGACAGGCGCCTCATCCTCCGACGAAACACCTTCGCCTAAGACTCTCGCCTGTATTCCGGGCGGCGCGGTTTCAAGAGGAAGACTCTCGCGATTGCTGATGGCCTTGAGTGATTGCCGCGCGTAGGAGTCCAACGGCATCACGCGACCTCGGTACATCGCAGGGATCTCGCCTGCCTTGTAAAAGTCGAACTTCGTGACGCGGCTCTCCGGTCTCAAACCAAACATCACCGCCTGCCACGGAATCAACATGATCGCGGCCAAGCCGGCGAATCCAGCAACGGTTAAGGAGACGGCTAGGCGCGAGCGACCAGCAGAACTGGGCTCCGCAAGCTCGGCCCGCTCAGCGCGCGTCTCTCGCTCACGCCTCTTCAAGAATCGAGTCAAGGTTCCAAAGAAGTGTGCCAACATGCCCAGAGCCGTGATGCTGCAGGCCACGTAAGGGATCAGCCAACCGGAATTGCGGACCACCTGAATGCCGGTCATCTCCTTGCCACCCGGCAACGCCGTGTAATTGGATTGATAGAACGTCTCACCGCGATACCGAAGTGGATTGTTCATCCAGACACGTTCGCGCCTGTCTTCCCCCGTGTCGGGGTCGACGATTCGTATGAATGACGAGTAGTCGCGAGTGGTCGACGAACCGCTGTAGTTCACCTGGCGGACATCCTCCAACTGCACCCAGTACGGCTTGACTTCGCGATGCAGCTTCAAGCCGATTTTGTATGCCTCTCCATCGACCGTGACCTCGTCATAGATGTCCGAGGTGGAGCCGTCCGGCACCAGGATCTCACGGTCCGAAAGCAATTGGCTAATCAGAAACTTGCCCAGGAACTCACCATCCTTGTCCAACAATTCGACGTAGGCGGATGCCAGATTCATCTCGCTGTCCGTACCGCCCGACTTACTCACCTCGACCGCACGGACCTCTAATCCAACGCCCGAGTTAGCTAGGTTTTCGCCACCTTCCAGGTCCTTCAAGGTTGAGTTCTCGTAAAACTCCAATACACGCACGTCGACTGGCAGCGATTCATCGTCGATCAGGGCACCGGACTTGGCGGCGGACTGAAGTCGGGAAGCCGGAATCGCGGTGACGCGTTGCTCATCACCCACGTCGCGAATCAGCGCCATCTCAACTTGATCCAGATTGACCAGCGTGTTGGAGGATTGCCCTTCGATGAGGCTCAAGCGTTGTTCCAGTTGGCGATCGCCGAATACAAACTGGCCGACCATCAACAACCCGACCCCGGCGTGAAGCAAAACGTTGCCGCCCTGTTGGCCGAATACCAGAATGCAGCCGGCAAGCATGATCAGGCCGGCGCCGAGCCCCTTGGTTAATTGCCAAACGATGCGCAAACCAGGATCGCCGATTCGAAATCCAGAAAAGAGGCTATAAATGATGAATACCGCCAACGCGATGGCGAACCCGTAGGCAATCGACTTAACGGTTGAATTTGAAACCCGATGCGCAGCCGCTGCCAGGCCAAAGCCGAGCACCGTCAGGGCCGCCAGCACACCAGCCCACAACGTCTGGTAGCTAATCGGCGGAACCCCCTGCAGTCCATCTGAATTGTGGCCCGCGGCAATCACCACCGCGGCCAACAGCACGCCGGCGAGAATCAACCCGATTCCCGCCAAGAGCCTGCCTCCCGATGCGTGGATGCGGAAACGGGTCGCCTTGGCCGCGATCAAGTTGATGATCAACAGCAAGCCGATCAAAGCACCTCCGGGAAACGGAAGAACGAGTGAAATTGGCTCCTCATGAGGAAAGAAAGCCTGAGGAAAAAAATCGTCCACGTGCAGCGGAGCAATCCACGATAGAAAGTAGCGCTGCTTCACCTCCAACATGTTCATTTCGTCCTGCGCCAGCGTGCCGACCAAAACGATCACCAGCGACAGCGCAAAGAGCGCAACAGTCAGCTTCAGGGATCCGAGCCAGACGAGCACGGTCGACAGCGAAAACGCCGACTCGTGATTGTCGTGCTTCGTAATCGGTGATTTGGTCTCGGACGTGATCGTTGCCATCGTCACACTTCTTGAACGAAGGGAATGAAAGGGTCTGCTAGAGATTCAACTGGAGAGAATTCAGGAACGAAGCAATTGCATCGGATTGACTCGAGACCGTCTCGGCCGGACCAGTCATTTTGACAAACAAGCTGACACCGTTGTCCAGTGGAATGATCGTGGCGTCGATTGCGTCGCCGCTCGCCGAATCCTCTCCGCTTAAGAAGAACCGTTGAGCGGGCCGCCCGTCAACTTTCAACTGCTCGGCGTCCGCAAGCGCCCGATCGACCACCTCAGCCGGTACCTGTTTGCCTTCCCAGACCTGACCGAGCCACCGGGCAACATTTCCGCGCAAATCGCCACCAGCCGGTATCACGGTCAACTCAGCGGGCGCATCCTCGGGGCCGACGTTGAAGGACGCCAGCCGCATGCTGCTTCGCCGGCCATCTCGCCAGCCTTCGGGACGATCAAACTTCAAACGTTCGTCTGGGGTGCCAGCCACCGGCTCGGATGTTTCAGTCGGCGGTGCCGGATTCGCGTTGTCCCGACTTGGACTTGGCCCGGACGACCCCGGCATCGAGTTGGCGAAAGGAGTCGACATCGTTCCCGACGGGGCAGGATCACCAAGGAGATCGACCCAAACACCTTGCGATGGGTCCGCCGCGGCGACCTCCAACGGCTCGCCGCCGGCCCATTTCTCTTCCGAAGCTGCGAGATCTAACTGACCACGCCAACGATTCACGTTCATCTTCACCTGCTCGTCCCAATCGTCCTGCAGGGAAAGCCGTGAAACACTTACGTCAAGCTGTTTCGTTGGCGTGTCCACATCGATCGAGGCAACCCGAAAACGATCGTTCTTATTCGCACCCTGCCGCCATCCCTCGGGCAAACGGGCGAGATCTGGCACGTCCTCACTGAATTCGATGCTCTCCACAAAACGGCGGAATTGCGAATCCATTTCATCGACCGCCTCCTCCGGCCCGCTAACTTTAAAGAACCAGACGGCGTCGCCGTTTCGAACCATCGCAGCAAGCATCCTTTCTTTCCCAGGGCGAAGCTGCTCGGGAACGTTCGTCGGAATGGTGTACTGCTCGATCGGCGCGGGCTTGCTGCAGCCCCAAGTGATCGCCAGCATGAAACCAACAAACGGCAACAGCCAAGGGAAGCGGCCGAGACCCGTCGAGGTGAGGATCAACGAGCGAGAGGGGACAGACGTCATATTGATCCGTGTGAGGCTTGACGAATCTAAAGGTCGCAGCCCTGATTCGGCCGCTGGGGCGGGCGCCGCATCGGATTCCGGTAGGCCCAGGTCGCCTACCCATCATGCTGGCGGAAATTCCTATCCGTACTATAAACCCCGAGACCCCTTGGTTCGTACCCGGCATTCCGATTCTCGAACCGCCCCCCCGAAGGAGCGTCCCAGCCGGACTGCCTGAAACCAGACGCTGTTTTGGTCGACGGCTGCGTGCCGTTAGCTACTTGCTCGACAGCTACTTGCTCGATAGCTGCGTGCCGTCAGCTGCATGCCGTCAGCTGCATGCTCGTCAAACGGGGCAAATTCCTGCAGCCCCGGACTTGCCCAGCGGATTCGCTCGCGCACGGATCCGTCACAGCTCAAGATGGCCCCGGATCGAGGCCCAAGCCGAATTAGTCCCAGCCCATCAACCCGATCAACGAATCGGTCAATGAACTCACCGGGGCGGATGGCTCGCTATAGGCCCACATGTTTCGCACCAGATCGGTCACGAGCATTCCACCAAGGGCCATCACAGCCAGGATCAACATCAGCGTGACACACTGAAGCATCGTGAACGGCACTTCGTAGGCGGATGCGGCCGCCGGCATGACCGAGGAACCACTGTCGTCGATCGCGACAGCCTCGCCCTCTTCGTCCAGCGCCAAGACTTCGCCACCCTCGGCGTCTTCGGCGAAGACATCGCCGCCGAGAGCATCGGGTTCGGCAAATTCAACCGGCTCACCCAACGCCTCGGAATCCTCCACCTCGATCACTTGAGAGCCACTTTCGATGTCGGCATCGAGCCCCACGCCCGAGGGCGAGAGCTGAAACTCCTCATCGGCCTCAAATTCAACTCCTGATCCACCACCGCTGCCGGCGCCGCCACCGCTGCCGCTGCTGCCGCCTTCGGATAATTCAGCGCCGAGGTCAAGCGCGGAGATGCTGCTGCCGGCAAGATCAAGCGGCTCACTCTCGAGTGACAATCCGCTATCGGAAGGGCTCATCAGATTGATGCCGCTGTCTCCAGCGACCGAGATATCGCTTCCCGCACTACCCAAAACCAGATCGTCGTCATCGTCGGAAATCACCAGGTCATCATCATCAGCCAAGGCATCGTCGAGACCACCGAGGTCGGAGTCGCGAAGCGAATCAGAACCCAGACTGCTTCCGAGACCCGACGAGGCAAGCAAGTTTTCGCTGTCGCCGCTGATCAGCCCACTGCCCTGTTGCTCCGCACCAAGCAGGTCCAATTCGCTCAACACATCAGCATTGGCACCGCTGCCAGTATCCGATCCACCCGAGACGTCCAGTTCGTCCATCATCTCGAGACTGCTTGCGCCACCCTTGCTCCCTTTCGAGCCGTCGCCGGCTTGATCCAATCCGCTTCCCAAGACCTCCAGACTGCTATCGCCGTCGGCGCCAATCAGTTCATCGCCGCTGTCTTCGTCTTCGGGACCGCTAGAGAAGCTGAGGTCGCTTTCACTCTCGAGCGAAAGATCGTCGCTGTCCTCATCGCCTCCGATGTCAAGCAGACTGCTTCCCCCACCACTCTTCTCGGCGTCAGGCGCCAACACATCAGGATGTGACTCAGAGATCTCGCGCAACTCTTCATCGGTGACCGGACCGGTGCTTCCCGCGTTGGGTTCGACGGCCAAGTCCAATTGGGCCGAGTCGTGAGAGATGGCGCTGTCATTGAGTTGCAACTCCGAGGAATCGATTTCCAACAGGTCATCGCCCTCGCTTTCGAGCAGGAAGTCGCTTTCCTTATCGCTCGCAACCACTTCGACATCACTGCCGGTTCCTTCGGAGGTCACCAGGTCGACGTCGCTGCTGCCACCACTTCCCGGAAGCAGAGACTCGCCCCCGATCCCCAGATCGCTCGCGCCGGCGGCCAAGTCCTCGCCTAATTGCTCGATCGCATCTTCGGGAAACTTCCAACTCGCTCCATCGCGGAATCCACGGACTTGTCCTTGGCTGCGAAGGTCCACCAGACGGTCGGTGGAAATCCCGAGCTTTGCAGCAGCTTCTTCAAGCGACAGATAGTTTGCCATTCGACTTCTTCGGCTCCGATGGACCCCGCTTTTTTGCGGAGTCGTCGATAGGTGATGAGACAGCGACAGATCCTCAGATCTCCCGGCTGCAACTCAAATCACCTCTGGCCGATCATCGACCACTAAGCTGTCGAATCTCATCCGGCAATGGTGAGGTGGCGTTGAGTTGCAGGGAAAAGTCAGCGTCGATCGGACGGCTGCTGACCAATCGGATCGTACCTGACTTATCAATATGATACACAGCCATCCACGATTTTCCGGTGTGAATGACCGTAATTGTCTGAGTTCCCGAGCCGTCAGAATGGGAAAATCCGATCATGTCGCCGGCTGCACCAACCTTGGACACCTCGGTCGACTCCAAGGCCGCCATAGCCCCGAGAGCGGGCGCATGAGCATCCCCTGGCGAAGGGGGAGGCTGGCTCGTCCCCACCGAAGTCACCCCAATCAATAACGCGAGGGCCCCCAACAGCGGGACAACCCGCTTCCCGCGGATCGTCGAGGAGCTGGGCGCCGTGGTAACTGAATCCTGCAGTGGCGGTGTGTTGTCATGACGGGTCATCGAAACGAATCCCTTCGGTGTGATGTTTCGGACAGACTGGTCTGGCAGTTGCCTCCGAATTTTGATGGTAGGTCGGCGTCGATCCGCATCGCAAGACGAGTGTTTCGGAACGGAAGCGACACTTCGAATGGAAAACGCAGGTCTGCCCGCTGGTGCTGGACACTTTCTTGCCCGGCCCATTGGCGACGCCGGCCCATTGGCGACGCCAGCCCATTGGCGACGCCCGCAGCCGTCGCGGTTCCTCGAACCACCCCCGCCGCTGCGACGGCTTTGCCCGGTTTGGCCTTTTCCCAGATTCTCTTCCGCTGCTGACCGCTGACAAAATTTTCCGATTGGGTGGAGTTCAACGCTCGAATCGGTCGATCCGATTTGCTGGATTGAAGTAGCTGCGCGCGGATTGTTCGGTGTGACCGATTCTCTGCCAGCCGGCTACCCGTCCCTGGTCCCACTCCAAAGCAGAGGTCTGATCGTGAGTATCCGCGTCGGGAATACCGCCTTCTCCCCCCAGGTTCGCCCGGAAACCCCAGAGGAGACAGACGTTGCCGATACCACGGCGGAAGCGACCAAAGGCGGATCGCAAGCCCTGGTGACGGCCCTGTTGGGAACAACCCTTTCGGGCCTCTTCTATGGAATGGTGTGGACGGTTTCCTGGGAACCGCTGCAGCGTTACTTCCTCGGCCACCCCATTGCCGTTGCCGCGACCGTCTTGTTTTGGTTCGCCGTGGCGGTGTTGATTTCAAAGTGGCTTAGCGTGGTGACGCAGGCCAATCAGTTGTCGGCGATTCGGGACGAAGACTTGTTGCCTCCACCCGTTGAAGCGGGGCCGGCCGACCGGTGGCTCGAGGAGAACGACGCCGGTCACGTCGCCCGGCGCTGGCTCGCCGAGATCGGCAAACTTCCCGCGGAGATTCGCGGCAGTCATTTGGTAGGTCGGCTGGAGGAGTTGTTGACGCGGCAGTCCCAGCGGGGATCGACCAAGCACTTGGCGGACGACCTTCGCGAGCTCTCGGCGCGCGATGCCGACGCCGCACACGATTCACTCGGTTTGGTTCGGATCATCATCTGGGCGATCCCGATGCTCGGATTTCTAGGCACGGTCATTGGGATCACTCAAACACTCGGCGGTCTTGACTTCACCAACGGTTCGGCCGCGGTTGAGAACCTCAAGAGTGGGCTGTACGTGGCGTTTGATACCACGGCGATTGGCTTGGTGCTGTCGGTGCTGGCGATCTTCCTTCAGTTTCCGATAGAGCGGAGTGAGCAACGACTCTTGTCTGCGATCGATGCAAGAGTTGGCCATTTGCTCTCGGCGAGTCTGCCGAGCGACGAAACCTCGGACAATCAAACAGCATTGATCGCGGACCTGTGCCGCGGTGTTCAAGCGGCGGTCGCTGAATCGCTTGAGAATCAGGCCCAGCTTTGGCGCGAAACCATCGACGAGGCACAGCGGCATTGGCAACTCGTTCACGACGACAATGCCAACCGCATCGTGGAAGCGATCGAGAGCTCCTTAGTTCCTGCCCTCACGAATCATGCCGAAGACCTGGCTTCGGCCAGCGCGGGCGTCAGCCGGGAACTTGGAGAAAACTGTCAGCGATGGCGTGAAACGCTCGACCAGGCCCAATCGATGGTTCGCCAAGCCAATCAGGACTCGGCCCATCAATTAGTCGAGAGCCTTGAAACAACGCTGCATCCATCACTGACCAAGCATGCCGCGACCATCGACGACTCGGCGCACATGGCGGCCGATCGGCTTGAGAAGCAACTGGAGCGTTGGGAGAAGGCGATTCACCAACACTCCGAAACGCTTGTCTCGCAACAGCAATCGGTCGTTCGACAATTCGAGGCCTTGGCCGACACCCAACGGGGCACCGAATCAATCCTGGCCCTTCAACAGTCGCTCGACGCAAACTTGCAGCGACTCAACGCAACCAACTCAGCGATCGACCGAAGTATCAGCGCGGCGGCGGGAGATGGAATGGCCGAGGCGATGCGTTTCCTCGCCCGCGCCGTCGACGTGCTGTCGAAGCGATTGCCCGAACAAGAACATGAAGCTTCGAGGCGTGCAGCATGAGTGGGCGGCGACGTCAGGGTCTATCGCCTTCCCTGTTTCCCTTTCTGGCTGTCCTCGTCTGCACCTTGGGTACGCTGATCCTGCTGCTCGCCCTGGTTGCCCAAAATGCAACCACGGCAGCTCAGCAACAGGCACAGGCCAAGCTGCAATCGAAGGACGAGGCATCGGACTCCGCTCGACCCCGCATGACTCGGGCCGCGGTGGAAGACCTTCTTCGCCAGGAAGAGTTTCGCGTGAACGAATTGGTGTCGGTGCGCGACCAGCAAACGGCTGACCTGGAAGCACGCCGCGATGAGCTAACGCATCTCGAAGATCACATTGCCAGACTTCGGCAACAGATTAGTCAGTTGAATGACGAAGTGGGTGTGGCGACCGGCGAATTGGAAGTGACTTCGATCACCGAATCGGCGATCAATGAGATCGAAGCGAAGATCAACGAGGAGCAACAAGTCATCGAAGCGCTTCGCGAGGAAACCAAGGACCAGTCTCCGCGTGTCGTCATCGTTCCTCACAAGGGTCCCAACGGTACGAGTCGTCGTCCCGTATATCTGGAGTGCCACGCCGACGGAATCACCATTCAACCGGAAGGCTCCCAGATTACCCTTGCGCAACTTGAGAACGCCGGCTACTCCGCCAATCCTCTGGACGCGGCTTTGAGAACGATCCGCATCCACGTGATGCAAACGTACGGTGATCCGGTGCCGCCCTATCCGCTGTTGGTGGTGCGTCCCGATGGGATTGACTCCTACGGAGCTGCCCGGATGGCGATGCGTGACTGGGATGACCAATTCGGATACGAGCTGGTTCCCGCCGAAGTCAAGCTGGCGTACGCCAAGCCGGACTCAAACCTCAAGCGGCGGATCGACCTGGCGATCAACCACGCGGTTGCCGGGCAAAGGGTCCGCCTGGCAATGTCTCAACGGGCATCGAGAGGCGGGGGATTGCCCGGCGGGTCGGCGGCCCGCGAAGGTCGGCGAACACCGAGAGGCTCGCTGCCGACGCTTTCGGCGGCCGCCTTGGATCAAGCCGGCCGCGCAAACGGTTTCCGCTCATTGAGAGACGATTACGCTGCCCCGTCGACTTCATCAATCTCACGATCGCCCTACGCACGTGGTCCTCAAATCGGCTCGGTCAACCAAAACGCATACGTAGGCAGTGCCAGCCCATCAGAGGATGCCGGTGCCGCGGCACGACGAATGGCCGAGCAGATGCAAGCCGCCGCGAACGAGATGCGGTCCTCTTCCCGAACCGGCTCGCCGCTTGGCAAACACTATGCCGACCTCGTTCCAGGCACGGGAGACAGCGACGTCGATCCGCTCGCAGCCGGCGCAAAACCGGCTGGAGCTGACGCGGGCAGCTTCGAGCCGGGCCAAGCTACTTCCGCCGACGATCCGAACCGCGCAGCGTTGACCGAGCGGTCATCGGATTCAAGATCGACACCGATGCAATCGTTATCCGGACCAACCGAGACGGAGAGCTTTGCACCTTCGTCCGCGACAGCGGCCAGCCTTGGCGAATCGACAACGGGGTCATCAAGTGCCCACTCATCCGGTGCGCCGAGCACATCCCAACACGCCCAGTCGACGCAGGCAGCCCCGGCCATGCAGGCGCTTGAGCCGATGCAAGGCACGCCTGAAGCGATGGCATCTCCATCGATGACGGGATCACCCGTGATGATGTTGGACCAAGAAGACCTCGAAGATGAAATCAAGCTGAACGAGCCGATCACCCCGCCTCAACCGGCCCAGCGTCCCTTCACCCCGCGACCAAATTCGGAACTGGTGCGCCGGGTTGGTCGCCAATGGGCATTGCCAGAATCGATCGCCGGAATGCGGGGCAATGCGATCGTGCGATCGATACGGCTGCAGTGTTATCCCGACCGGTTCGTTCTGCTGCCGGCCAAGAACGAAAGTGCTACCGAAGTCTTCAGCTTCTTCAACGGGGACATCGACCGAGCAACGCTGGAACTCGCCACGACGCTGCGCGATCGGATCGACCAGTGGGGCCCAGCGCTGCCCGGCGGGCGTTGGCAACCAAGACTGGAAGTTCAAATCAAGCCGCGGGGACAGATGCGATTCCATCAACTGAGAACCCTGATGAACGATAGTGGGATCGAAGTCGTTGGGAGGGTCTCGCCATGAGCCAGAAACGCAGAAGGCGAAACGTCTTGGAACTTGGGCACGATGCGTTCCTCGACATCGTTGCCAACCTCGTCGGGATCTTGATCATCCTGGTCGTCGTGCTGGGATCCCAGTCGACCGCCGTGATTGAGGAGATCAAAGAGCACCTGCAGGATGAATCGCTTACCGCCGATTCCCAGTATGCGACCGACGAGCAATTGGCCCAACTATCACGCCAAGCGATGCGGGCGGCCTCGGCGCAAAACGACTCCATTCGTTTCGAAAGCTTGATCAAGAAGTACGACGCCGATATTGACTTCAAACGCCGGCAGCGGGCCCTGATCATGGACCTATTGGCCGAAGCGCAAGCCGCCTGGGAGGAGAAGAAGCAACAACTCGACCAGAAAGCCACGGAGGCGGCGAGCCGAAACTCGCGATTCAAAGTCGCCCAAGAGAAGCTCGAGAAACTCGAGGGCGAACGAAAGCGTCTGGAAGATCAACCCGAACCCATCGTGGCCGTTGAGCACCTGCCTACTCCAATGGCGAAGACCGTGTTCGGTGACGAACTTCATTTTCGGTTGAAAGGAAATCGCTTGTCGGTGGTCCCCATCGATAAACTGCTTGATGAGATCCGCAGCGACTTTCAACGAGTCGCCGGTAGCTCACGTAACGGTCAGATGGAAGCTGCGGTGGGTCCGGTTCGCGGCTACATTGCACGCTACCGCATGGATAAGAACCGCGGCATGGTTGCTCGCGGCGGACAAATCCAGATGGCAACCCGAATCCAGTTGGTTGGGATGAGCGTTGAACCACTGGATGAACCTCATGGCAAACCGATTGATCAAGTGCTGGCCAGCGGCCGCGAGCTTGACATCGAGTTAGCCGGACGCAATCCCGGAGCGACAACCATCACGGTTTGGGTCTACCCCGACAGCTTCGCCGCCTTTCGCCGCCTCAAGGAACATCTTTACGCTCGCGGGTTCGCAACCGCGGCTCGTCCACTGCCAATGGATCACTTGATTTCCGGCGGACCGGACGGGTCACGTTCCAACGCCCAGTAGGTCCAGTCGTTGGACTGACGATTCGGCCCGTTCCTCGGCCCGTTCCTCGGCCCGTTCCTCGGGCCGACCATCGGGCCCAAGTCAAGATGGGCCAAGTCAAAACGGGCCAGCAAGCCAACACGGGCCACGTTCACGACTCGTTGGCCAGCTCTTGTCGGGCGCAGGCAGCGGCACCAAGCACACCGGCATCGTCACCCAACTTGGCGGCAACCACTTCAAAGCGATCTTTGTAGACGCTCATCACGTTTTGCCGGGCCGTTT
>JARFQX010000067.1 GCA_029287555.1 Rubripirellula sp.
GGTTCGGCGTCAACCAAGACGGCTTCCCCCCACAAACTGGGATCATCCAAGACAGGGTACTCCGGCCCCAGCGCGAGCGTTTGCCATCCTAGTTCCCGGTCGATCACCGCGTAGTAGATGCCAATTCGCGGCTGTTGCTGCGGATCATACCCAGTCATTGCGGCTGCCGGCACCCACCCCGACAGTTCGTAGCCGTCGTGTCGGGGATGGGCCGCAACCTTCAGCTGATCGGCCGAGACCGGTCGCGGATGACTGCGGGCGCGGTGAATCGGTATCAACGCGGCGATCGCGTGCTCCCGCCTCGGCCCGCCCCCGGCTGGCATCCAAAGAAAGCGGTGGCAGAATTGCGTCGCCCGATGGATTCCAGGGCTGCACCGCGTATCGATCCACAGCTGAAACCCGTCGCTGTCATCGAGCCGCGAATCGCGACACCAGGGAAGTTGACGCTTGCCGTTGACCATCACCTGGACCCCGATCCCCTGGTGGTTCCAAGCCAGCCGCACGTCGGCGAATACCACGCGATCGGCCAACGCGCCAAAGCAGGGAAGTCGACACGTGGTGGGAAGCGACAAGCCCCGCGAGGACCACTGGCAAGCATCCTCCTGAAGTTGCAGCTCGAACCGAAACAGAAGGGTCGGATCGATCAGCGAAGCAGACATCCGATTTCAAGCAGCCGACAGGTTACGTGGAGAGAGCCACCGAGGGAGTCCCGTGAACAGGCAGCCTATCCCTTCTCGTTTATTAAGACAAGTTCACCCGTGGACTTGAGCTCTGTTTCGGTCGATTCGGATTGATTCTGAGCGACTCGGCTTCCAGCCCACCGCTGAAACGCAAATCAGTCACCTTCGACCACAGGTTTGAATAAACGGTCGACGCGCTGCGCCCACGGTTCGAGAGCTTCCAGGTCCAATGCTCGGCGATAGGGGTCGGGGTGAAGGCAGCCAACGATGATCCGCTGTAGTTCTTTGCTCGCTGGCACATTCGGCCATGTCTCATCGGGAATCTTGCGACGCTTGGTGTCGAACAGTTCGCGCCATGGCCCGGGTTCGAACAGGATTCGTCCAGTCAACATTTCACAAATCAGGCACCCCAGCGCGTACCAATCACACGCCGGCCCAACGTCGTCGGTTCGAAACTGCTCCGGTGGCATGTAGGACGGTGTGCCCACCGCTTTGCCGCCCGAGACCTCCGCCTTGAGCAGTTTGCTGAGTCCGAAATCGGTCAACCGGACCTCGCCACTGCGATCGACCAGGACATTGCCGGGCTTGAGATCCCGGTGGATCACGCCCGAGCAGTGTGCGTGGCGCAGACCCTTGGCGATCTGGCCGACCAAGGCGCGAACGGTGGATTCAGCAAGCGGACCACGGGCCCGGATGACTTGATAAAGGTCCGCCCCGTCACAGAGATCCAGGACCAAGAACCTCGTGCGATAGGCAAGAAAGTTATCTCGCAGGGAAACAATGTTGGGGTGTTGAAGCTCACCGAGCAGCTTCGCTTCCTGAGCAAATCGGCTCTGCATTTGATTGTCATAGATGAAACCATGACGAAGCATCTTCAGCGCGACCCGGTCATCGCTTTCCGGACAGGTCGCCTCGTAGACGACCCCCATGCCGCCGCGGTTCACACAGCGATTGAGCATGTACCCGCCGATTGTTTTGCCACACAGCGCATCGTGCCGTCTTCCCCCCAGACGATCGCTTACTAACTGGCTCAACGCGATCTCCAACTCCGGATGTAACGACTTCAGCTCGTGATACGCCTCGTTGGAAAGCACCAGCGCCTCAACGTCGCTCGTGGCGATCACGTCGGCCGAACAGGGCTGCTCCATCAACAGCGACATTTCTCCCAGCACCGATCCGGCGCCGTCACAGTCAATTCGCTCGCCCGTTTCGGTATCGATGATGTCAACAAAACCGCGCAGGACCAGGTGCAACCCACGAGCCTGTTCGCCTTGCCGTAAAATCTGACTCCCGATCGGAAACGAAACTTCCGTGAATCGTTCCTCGAGAGCTCGACGGGCCTCCGCTGACAAGCCTTGAAACGTCTCACACTCGCTCACGGCGCTGGCCGAGTTGAGCAAGCCTCGGCTCACTTCGATCGAGGGCGCATGGCCAAGCACCGCATCGGAGGAAACGACTCGCGTTTCAACCGATTCGGCACCGATTTCTGATCGGCACCGTTCCAGACGCTCAAGCAAGCTCGGCCGCAGCGTTTCGGGAACTTGGTTGACCCAGGCTTCGATGCCGTCCATGGTCTCCCCGGCCCGCAAAGCCGCGTCGAATCGCCGGCAGATGTTCTCAATCTGCTCTGCCCAGTTGATCGTTGTTTCGGCGTCCGACATGTCCTGAGAAACTGATTTTCTGGCCGAACCCCAAACATTGCGCCCCGACCAGGCCGGGGGTGAATCACCCCTCCATGATACGCGGCGGAATCGGCCGATTCCTAGCCCTTGCGGAGCAAACGCGTCAAACTGGTCCGGAAACGGGAAACGCTCAGCAACGAGCACCCGCCATCCAGCACCCAGCATCCAAGACTCAAGACTCAAGACGCCCCTATCGGGACATCTGAAACGTTCCGCGATCGTTCCCGCTTTGGAAGTGGGCGTGAAAGTGATGCGGGGTCACCGTCGCGTTCATGCGGTAAGTGCCAATCAGAGGCAA
>JARFQX010000087.1 GCA_029287555.1 Rubripirellula sp.
GAGCACGGACTTTGTGCTGCCTCTCGGTGCGACTATCAACATGGATGGAACGGCACTCTATGAGGCTGCGGCCGCGATCTTCATTGCCCAGGTAATCGGTGTCGAGATGGGATTGATGTACCAGGTGACGATTGCCTTGACCGCGACGCTGGCAGCGGTCGGCGCCGCCGGAATCCCCGAAGCCGGTCTGGTCACGATGCTGATCGTGCTCAATGCGGTTGGTTTGCCCGTCGAGTACGTCGCCTTGATCCTTAGCGTCGACTGGTTGCTCGACCGGTTCCGCACCGCGGTGAACACCTTCGGCGACGCATGCGGATCGGCTATCATCGATCAGACGTTTCCAACCGAAACCAACTAGTGCTTTGTCAAACCTTGGCTTTGGGGGGCCGGGAAAAGGGGGCAGACACCAAAAGTGCGAAGCACCCGAAGGGCCGTTCCGGCTTTTGGTGTCTGCCCCCTTTTCCCGACCCCGGTTCAACCCCGTTCTTAAAGTCTGACAAAGCACTAGGGTGAGATCGGTGAGGCAAACCGTTCGCCGGCCGTTTTCCCGCCCCTTCGAGACCCGGAGCTAGAGTATGCTCGATCTTTTCGCGTTATTGATTCTGCTGGTTCTCCTCGCAGCAGCGATTACCGTGTGGGTGATTCTTGGCATGCTGCCGGGCCGTATCGCGCGCCAGCGGAATCACCCTCAGGCTGACGCGATCACCGTTTGTGGATGGTTTGGCGTCCTGACCATGGGGCTGCTATGCCCCTTGGCTTTCATCTGGGCCTATACGCGGACGTTTGAAGTTCGAATTGATTCTGAGACGACGGGGTTTGGTGTAACAAGCGAATGATTATCTTTCTTACACTGCTGTACGTCGGTGCTTTGGCGTTGGCCGTAAAGATCGGGCTGATCAGGCTGAACTTGTTTTGGAAGCTTTCCCCGCTCCTGTGGATGCTGCTGCTATTCATCGCCTTGTTTTTGCCGATGCAATGGGGCGCTCCAAGTGGTACCGCCAACGTATTTCGCTACGTTGTTGAGATCGTTCCCAACGTAAGCGGTGAAGTCATCGACGTCCCCGTGGAGCCGCTCAAGCCGCTCAAGCAAGGCGATATCTTGTTCCAGATCGATCCTGAACCTTTTCAGGCAAGGGTTGATCAGCTCAAGGCACAGCTTGAAGCGACCATCCAGAACGTCGAACAATTGCGGGCTTCGGCAGATGCGGCGGAGGCTACGGTCAGGAAGACCGAAGATGACATCGAGATTAAGAAAGAGCAAGTGAAAGGTGCCGCCGCCGCCGTTGTCATCGCCGAAGCGTCCCGTCAAACATCCGAATCAAACCTTTCCAAGGCAACGAGCCTGGTCACCGATTTGCGGGTCCAAGTGGACGCGGCGAAACGCGAATTAGATCGACAAGAACAACTGCTCCAAGACGGGGCGGGTTCCAAGTCGGACGTGGATGCCGCACAGGTCGCTTACACCAGCCTGTTGAGCCAGTGGCATTCGGCTCAGGCCGATCTTCGCTCCGCGGAACAGGCCGTGACGGCCGCGATCGCCGCGCTGGATGCCGAAAAAGCCAATGCGAGTACGGTCGATTTGGAGCTCAAGCAATTGGTCAACGCTGAACTACCACGCGTCCAAGCGATCGCCCGAGAGGCGAAACTGGCTGCCGAATCGATGATCGATGGCGAACACACCACCGTGGCTGACGTTCGCGCCCAATTGGCTGCTGCGCAATACGATTTGGACCAGTCCACCGTGCGTGCGCCGTCGGAGGGACAAGTCGCTTACCTGACTTTGCGTCCCGGCCAACGTGTCGCCAATTTGCCAATGCGTTCTTGGATGGCGTTTATTGATACCGAGAAGACGGAGATTGCGGTCGCCATCAACCAGTATGCGTTGCGAAATGTGCGACCCGGCCAAGCGGCCGAGGTGACTTTTAAGCTAAAGCCGGGCGAGGTCTTCCCGGCAACCGTCGATCGGATCAACTACATGGCGCCGTCAGGACAACTGCAGCCCTCCGGACAAATCACGGCGACGTCAGCGGCCGATCCGACGGCTGAGCCACTCGGCGTCGTCCTTGCCCTTGACGGCTCGGTGATGGACCAATCGCTACTCGCCGGAGGAGCAAAGGGGTCCGCCGCGATCTACACCGATAACATGAAAGCAACGCACGTCATCCGCCGCGTGATGCTTCGCATGGATGCCTGGTTAAATTACATCATCCCCTAACCAGGCCAGCCCTTGCCGCTTGTCCTACTCTTCCTCTTCCTCGTACTCGTGCTCGTGCTCGTGCTCGATAGCAGAGTTTCCCGGGTTGCCGTCGAGTACGAGTACCGCTTCACTGAGTACGAGTACCGCTTCGCTGAGTACGAGTACCGCTTCGCTGAGTACGAGAACGACCGGTGTGAACCTCGTTGGCGACACACAGTGGCCCGTCCAGCTAATAATCAAAACGCGGCCGCTCCGGCAGTCCCTTGCCATCCTTCAGCAGCCACATGTCGTGCGCGTCGAGGAAGTGGTGAGCCATCTCAAGGGAATAGATGTTTGCCTGACGGAACCTGATTTCAAGTCGAAGGGGCTGATCGAGAACGTCGGCAAGATTGGCATCTTTCCATTTGATTTGGTAGTTGGTCGAATCGTTTGCCTGCATCGGCGCGCATTGATCAAACGAAAACCCCTGGAGCGGCTTGGACGCCTCATCGGTTAACTGAAATTGCACCTCTCCGTAGCCGGCGGCAGCATTGATCGAGATCTGGGGAGAGCGAAGGACGAAAGGCTTCGTTTGCAATCGCGCCCAATCACCTCGAGAGGCGAGGTACATCCAACCGTCCTTCCTCAGGCGATGCAGCATCAACGAGGCAAGCGGTTGATTGCTTCTTCGTTGCTCGGCTCGTTCACGACCATGGGCTCCCCGGTGTCCTTCGGAGTAGATAAAAACGAAGTCGTCAGTTTCCACGACGCTACAGGGACGAATTTGCGTGCAACCGGGCTGGGGGATCGGATTCAGCTTGAGGAACGGTTCGCGCAAGCCACGAAAGAAACGAACGCCGTCGTAACTGTAGGCGAGTTGGGCATCCATCGTGCCATAGAACTGGTTGAAACTCCTGACGGGTTCACTACTGGAATTGTGGAAGATCCACAACAAGCCGACGTATCCGGCACCGCCTCCAACCGGTACCACAGGCATACCGTACATTCCCATCGGTCCTGCGGTATCGATAGAATCAGGTTGAAATTGCAGTTCAGGATCGTTCCAGGATTGGAGGTCTCTGGAAGTGCGCAAGCACTGGCGGCGATCGCCCCAACCGGGACGCGCCACCATCACATGCTGCTTCTTCGACATGTTCCAAAACATGAACACGGGAGGCTCGGGATACCAATCCTCGGCTTGCCAATTCCAATGCTTGCCCGTCTTGACTTCCCACTTAAGACCGTCGTTCGAGACGATCGTGATCCCTTCCTCGATGTATCGCTTTTCGCCCTCCGACTTAGCGATCTGGTGCCAATGGTGGTCAGGATCCTTTAGCGCCCGTTCGAACACTGGCTTGCCGCTTTGCCGGCCGAAGATGCGATACGCGTATCCATCAGTACGCAGGGGATCACGGTACACGCCGCCGCCAGAGCCGGACGGAACGGTGAGCAGGTGATTGGGCGCAAGCTGATCTGATCTGGGACTCGACGCCGCTACGCTCATCGGCCTCCAAACGACGCCATCCTGACTGCTGGCAGCCATCAGGGTCAGCGGTGACCACTTTACGGAGTAGACCATCCGCCATTGCTTGGTGGCTGTATCGATCCAGACGGACGGGAAGTAGATCCCACTGTCGGCAAACGACGGGTCGTGATAATCACAATCTTCGATCCAGGTGGGCTCTCCCTGCCGCAGTTCGATGTTTTCCCAGGAGTCAAGTTTCCAGAGATCAAAAAACAAGATCTTACGTGAGGTAGATTCGTCAGCCCAGCAGAAGCGGAAGGAGTAGAGTGCGAGGAGAATGAATAGGAATCTCATAGCGTGTTCCTTGAGTAAATCCTCATGGATGGGAGGCCCGAGAACCGGATCATCCGGCCGCCCGCATGCGGCCGGAACCCTTTTCGGACGCCTTCAACTGGCTCCGAACATCGCGCGGAGTTTTCAGCTGCCTCTAATCTCGCTTACACGCTGGCTCGACTCAATGCTCAGAACTGGAAAGCTGCTGCGGTCGCAATCAATCTGATGTCTCCTGGCCTGGAAGTCTGAATCGGTATGTCTCCAACGGTGCGGCAACGATCGCAACTACTCCGATTCACGCTCTGGAGCATTGTGTCGCTGGCGGTGCTGGCGTGCCTGGGGTTTGTGTTTGAGTCCATCAACGTTACCCGGAACGTATCCACCTGGGATTGGGATGCTCGCATCTTGAGACTCGTTGCCCTGGGCGCGGCGAATCTGTTCTTTACCGGGTTGCTGGCCATGATGGGTGCGTTGTACTTCTGGTCACGCGTGGCTCGATCGCTTCCCGATCTGCAGGGCTGGCACACCGAGCAACCGGTTTCGGAGTTCTCGGCTGCGCAGGTGGGCCGGGATTTCAGCTGGGATGATTATCAACAGGGCGAACGACAGGTCTTTCGGGAACTAGATGCACTCGCCTCCGATTCCTGGTCCCGCGATTCGGCCGAGAACTACTGCCGGTATCGTCCCCAATCTGAGAGTAACCCGAAGAGGATCCTGGATCGAGACTGGAACCAGTCGCACGTCGTGACGGCCAAGAATCCAGTCGGCGGCGTTGTTCTACTGCACGGACTGAGCGACTCTCCCTATTCACTACGTGCAATCGGGGAACGTCTGGTTGAGGAAGGTTATTCGGTTCTCTGGCTGAGGCTGCCAGGCCACGGCACATCTCCCGGTGCCTTGACTCAGGTAACGCGGGAGGATTGGTCCGCGGCTGTCAGTGTTGCGGTCCGGGGCATGCGAGATCAACTTCCAAGCGGAGCGCCACTGGTGCTATGCGGCTACTCCAACGGTGGAGCCCTAAGCCTGGACTACGCTGCCGAGGCCGTCGAGGAAGAGAGTCTGCCCAATGTCGATGCCGTCGTTCTTTTTTCACCGATGATCGGTGTCAATCCGCTGGCCAGAATCACGCGTTTGTATCACACCGTCGGGCTGATCTCTCGGGACCCGAAGAGCAAGTGGTCCAACATCTGCGCCGAGGTCGATCCCTTCAAGTACAGCTCGTGGCCGATGAACGCGAACGTTCAAGCCTGGGCTGTGACTCGAGCCGTCGAACGCAAGCTGACGAAGCTTCGCAAGGCGGGCCGGATGAACGAGCTACCGCCGGTGCTGGCCATGCAGTCGGTCGTCGACTCGACGGTGGTCGTTCCCAAACTGATGACGAATTTGTTCGAACGCCTGAGTTCGCCCGCGAGCGAATTGTTCCTGTTCGACGTCAATCGCATGGAATCGCTCAGCAATTTGGTCAACCTGTCCTTTGAGAAGAGCGTTCTCCCACATCTGGCTCGAAGTGATCGTTCCTATCGGTTGAGCGTGCTGGCTAACGTGCGGCCGGACTCTTCACAGATCCTGCTGCGAACCTGGGAAGGTGATGCCTCGTGGGATCATCCAGTCGAGGCAGAATGGCCCAAAGGCTTCGTCTCGCTCTCCCACGTCGCCGTGCCAATTCCGCCGGATGATCCGGTTTACGGCGCGAGTCCAGCTCCCGATACGATCCCCCTGGGCACGATCCGGATGCGGGCGGAACCGGGTGCGCTGATGATCCCTGACTCGCTGTTCGTTCGCGCCCGGTACAACCCGTTCTACGAACTCATGGAGCAGCACGTTGTCCAGTGGCTCTCGCAATTTGTGACTACCAAGTCAAGGCAATTGCCATGAATTCGGATGACAAATTCCGTCTTCCGAACCGCTGCGGTGGTCTGACGGTACTGATCAATCGGCTCCTTACGCCGCTTGATGTGACGCCTTTGGCATCGGCCAAACGGGTGACTTGGATTGACCTTCAAGCCAAAGAATAGGTAAACCACTTCGATTTCTTTCCCTGCCGTGGCCGAGGCCATGGCACATTCCCTGGTTATGCGGCATGAAGACGGAACCTCACATCAATGACCCAACGATGCAGGCGCAGATCCGAGCGGAGTTAGGGCGTTTGCCTTGGGCGAAGGATCTGAGCCGTGAAACGATAGACGACCTCGCAGCAACTTTCCAAGTCGTTAGCCTGGAGGCTGGAGAGGTCGTGCATCGTTGCGACCAGAGTCTGACATCGGCTGTGTTTGTGATTCGCGGCCGTCTGCACGCGACCGTCAAAGATCTCTTCGGCAACGACGCGTTTAAGCATGTTCTGATCCGCGGTACGGCTTTTGGAATGTTCTCAATTGCGCAGCCTGACGATGTCAACACGGACGTGGTTGCGCTCGAGCCATCCACGATTCTGAAGTTGCCGCTCGCAACCCTGTTTGACTTAGGCGGAAAACACCGCGACCTGCAGATGAGTCTCTATCGCCTTGCAGGGCAGTTGGTCCGCCGGGTTGTGATGGTGGACCGAACCAAGGCCCTGCCATCGGCGGTCGGGATCGTGCACCAGTCCCCAGCGACCCGTGAGTTCACGTCTCGGCTATTGGGACGCTTGTCGCAAATTGAGGACGGGCTGTGCCTGGCGAGTGACGACTCAGACTGGCAAAGCATCGAAGGGGTCAACTTCCGTTCGATCTACAAGGACGGTCGTCTGATCAGTACCGATGAAGGGAGAGAACTGTTGGTGGAATGGTCGGCCCTGGGACGTGTGTTTCTCGACCTGGGCGCGCATTATCCCCAATCCGAACTGATTCGCCTGGTTCGATTCGCCGACAGAATTCTGTGGTGCGTCGAGCCACAGGAGATTGAACCAGCCCTGTCGCTGATCAAGTCGATCGAGCAGAGTGTGCCCAATTGGCGTGACAAGATCAGTTTGGTTTGGGTCCTGGAAGGCGACGCTCAGTGGAGACCTTTCGTTCCCGGCCTGAGCGAAATCGTTGAAGGCGAGTTCAAGATCTCATTCCAAGAGCCGGGTCCCAATCAGGGCGGCTTGTTGCGGAGCGGACTGGAACGGATCGTTCATGATCTCCGCGGCTGCAAAATCGGACTCGCCCTCGGCGGCGGCGCTGCCCGCGGGATGGCGCACCTGGGAGTCCTCAAAGCTTTGGAAGACCACGGCATCCATGTCGACATGATCGCCGGCACGAGTGCCGGCGCGATGACGGGCGTCGTGTACGCCTCCGGAAT
>JARFQX010000669.1 GCA_029287555.1 Rubripirellula sp.
GGGAGTCATCCCCCGATACTTCATCAACCAGCACATGGCCACCGTCGCGCTGCGCGCGCGTCCCGCTTTGCAGTGGATGTAAACCGTTTCGTCCTTCCGAACGTGGTCTTCGACGAATTCGACCGCGCGCTGGACGTCCTCGATTCGCGGATGGGTAAAGTCGGTCGTTGGGATGCGGAGTTGCTCGATCCCGAACCGCTCGTACTGTTCAACGGGACCGGCGTATTCCTCGCAGGTGTTGACCACGGCTCGGACTCCCTCGGCGTTCATCCGAGGCACGTCGGCCGCAAATGGATAGGCACCGACGATCACCTTGGGATCGACGTGATCCCACCAATGGCGGACTCTTAGAATCCGACCGAGCAAGTAATTCCAGGCGAGCGTCGGGTAGAAGACCGCTCGTGCATAGAGACGGCTCAGCAAGGGATGGCTCATTTCGGATCGAGCTTTCCCTGCAGCAACTGTTCCGCTTTGCCGCTCGCCTGGTCCATCACCTCGCCAATCGCAACTGGCACGCCGCCCCTGGCCTTACTCTCCGCCGCTGCCTGCATGAAAGCGTGAAGCTCAATGGTTTCTTCGGGCGCCACCGGTGGCTGGTGCGTGCGGAAGAATTTTCCGATTTCGATGACTAACGGACGGTATCCACCGTACGGTCCAATCGGACCGATCCCTTGATCGCCGAATGCCGTGCCACCGTAACCGCCGGAGCCTTCACGGATGCCTCGAAATGTGCCGATTCGTCCATCGGACCAGATTCCCACGGCGAATTCCGAGTCATCCGTTGACTGGTGGGTCACCGTGACGCAGCCGGCTCCCATGCAGGTAAAGAGCGTTTCGACGCCATGGATGCCGTACCAGAACAGATCCACATGGGTCGGCTCCAGGGCGCATGGACTGTAGGCGTCGCAGCCCAGCACTCGTCCATACTTTCCACCGCGTATCTCTTGAGCCCCCGGGCTGAATCGCAGGGATGAACTGGTGAACATGGGCACCGCATAGTGCTCGGCGGCTTGGAAAATGGCGACCACTTCAGCCAAGTTGGACCCGGCTGGTTTGTCAATGAACACCGGCTTGCCTGCCCGGAAAACCTCCAACGCTTGGTCAAGATGCAATCGACCGTCGTTGGTTTCCAGCAGGACGCAGTCAACTTTGGAAAGTAGATCGGCGATGGAGTCGACCACTTCAATGCCCATCTCCTCCACCTCGACCGTGTACTTTGGGATGCGACTCGCGCTCGATTCGATGTCCGCACTTCCGTGTGGATAGGCGGCAACCACACGGAAGTCTTCCAAGGCTGGGTCGATCGAAGGCTTGCGGTGGAATTCCTTGGTGAATGCGGGCACATGGGAAGTGTCCAGTCCGATGATGCCAATTCGCATCAAATCTCTTTCCTCGGCAAATGCCTTTGCGTGGGGAAACAAGGCGAGACCTACGATCACTGTCAGGACGCCCGCCAAAGGGCGAAACATGGTGGGCGGCGACTCGGCCAGCCGAACCGTGGTGACTCGGTGGAAACGACTCGAAGGGTTCCAGTGGTTAGCCATGGGAAACTCGACAACGGGCTGAGAACGACGGAATGTCCCAAGATCGTACTCGAAGCGAAACCAGTGCGGGGGATGGGAGAAGAAGGGGATGAGAGAAGAATCTGCGTCGGCGCGACGCGGCCAGGTGGCCGAAACGTTAGAATCAAACGAGTGTTTAATTCAAGTCGCGACTTGCGCCCGGCGATGGCCGCAGCCGCGATTGATTCTTCAGAGAGTGTATGGATTGCATGGATTGTCGATTGCTGATTGCCGGACTACTCGTCGGTTCCCTGTGCGGTGTTTGCCCGTGCGGTGCTCCGGCTGTCGGGGCCGACCTCGACGACACCCGAGCGCTCTACGAATCGGGAAAGTACCAGGAAGCTGAGAAGACGGCCGCCGAGCAGGTCGAGAAGGGCGTTTGGAACGAACGGTGGCCGAGGCTGCTGATCCGATGCCAGATGACCACCGGGAAGTACAAGGAAGCAAATGAAACGTATCAGGCGGCGATCAAACGCTATCCAACCAGCTTGACGCTCCGGATGCTCGGGATCGAGGCGATGCAACTTGCCGGTTTGGAGGACGCGGCATCGCAAGCCAAGGCTCAGATGATGGTGCTCATGCAGACGGCACCCTCTCGCTATGCCAGCCGCGACAACATGGTGGCGATGGGCCGGTACTTTGCGATGCGCGGAGAGGACGCACGTCAGATCCTGGAGCTGTTCTACGATCGTGTTCGAGATTCCGATCCGAGACACCTCCGGGCCCATCTCGCCACAGCCGAACTGGCGCTGTCGAAGAACGATTACAAGGTTGCGGCCGACACGCTGCGACAGGCCGAAGAGATCCGTCCCGATGATCCTGACGTGCACTATCTATTGGCCCGTGCCTGGGAGACATCCGATACCCAGAAGGCGAATGCCTCGCTGGCACGCGCCTTGGAGCTCAATCCGAAGCACATTCCCAGTCTGTTGATGACGGCCGATGCCGCGATCGATCGTGAGCAGTACGAAGCTGCCACGTCGACGCTCCGCGAGGTGCTGAAGATCAATCCGCACCAGCAGGAGGCGTGGGCGTTGATGGCAGTTTTGGCCCACGTGCGCGGGGACTTTGAGGTCGAGGAAAAAATGCGGACGGCTGCCCTGAGTACTTGGCGGCAGAATCCAAACGTTGATTATCTGATCGGCAAGAAACTGTCACAGAAGTATCGCTTCGAAGAAGGGGCGGCGTACCAGCGTCGAGCGATGGAGTTTGATTCCGGGTTCATGCCGGCACGGCTGCAGTTGGCGCAGGACATGTTGCGTCTTGGTTACGACGAGATTGGATGGGAATTGGCTCGACAAGTCGCCAACGATGACCCCTACAATGCGGTCGCCATCAACTTGATGAACCTCAACGGCAGGATTGAATCGTTCCAGGTGCTTCAGGATGACGACATTCATGT
The DNA here is from genome assembly GCA_029287555.1 of Rubripirellula sp. Classification (GTDB taxonomy): domain Bacteria; phylum Planctomycetota; class Planctomycetia; order Pirellulales; family Pirellulaceae; genus Rubripirellula. The sequence goes on from JARFQX010000669.1 coordinate 2,965, forward strand.
TCGCATGGAAAGCGGAGAGGCCGACATCTACGGTGATGCCGTGCTCGACTTGCTCAAGCAAGCCAAACGCGAGCTCTGCGAGAAGTACGAGGTGGAGCCCCGCGCACCGATCGTCGTCGAGATCTTTCCGCAGCAAAAGGACTTTGCCATCCGCACCTTCGGCTTGCCAGGCGGTGCGGGATTCCTCGGGGTTTGCTTTGGCCGCGTGATCACGGCCAATAGTCCCGCTTCGCAGGGCGATTCGCCTTCGAATTGGGAGAGCGTTCTATGGCATGAGTTCTGTCACGTCGTGACGCTCGAAAAGACCAAGAATCGCATGCCTCGATGGCTTAGCGAAGGCATCTCCGTCTACGAAGAACGACAGCGAGATCCGTCCTGGGGTGAATCGATGACACCGATCTATCGGGAAATGATGCTCGGCGAAGCGCTCACGCCGGTCAGTCAACTCAGTGCGGCGTTCCTCAATCCTCCGTCGCCGATTCACCTGCAATTTGCTTACTACGAATCGTCTCTGGTGGTTGAGTACCTGATCGAGCGCCATGGCCTCGAATCGCTTAAGAGCATCCTGGACGACCTGGGCGAGGGGCTGGTGATCAACGACGCCTTGGCGCGGAACGTGGGCTCACTGGAAAAGTTGGACGTCGAGTTCGCCGAGTATGCCCGCGAGATCGCGGCGAATTTCGGGAAAGAGGCGGACTGGTCACGCGAGGAGATGCGCGAGAACCCGACGGAGCAGGACCTTCTCGCCTGGGTCGACGAGCACCCCAACAGCTACTGGGGGCTTCGTGGATTGGCTGACCTCTACGTGCGTTCGGATCGCCTCAAGGA